>NZ_JBIWDU010000006.1:0-279087 GCF_044762155.1 Neobacillus sp. NPDC097160
CATAAATATAGATAATGAAGGTGTCCAGAATGAAAACTTAATTGATTTTTATAATGGAATAATTGATCATGTCAATTATTATTTACAGTTATTTAAAAACAATATTTTGATTTCTACATTAGTAGATAAAATTATCCTTCTTATACCTGATGAATTACTGAAAGAGATGAAGACCGATACGAAGAGCTTTGGTGAACAACTTGTAAAACTTATTTCTAACAAAGTTATGACTAAAGTAAGTCTAGGTATAAGTGTTCTTTTTAAGGGGATTGATCATTTTCAAAAAGGCTATAACGAAGCGAATAAGTCCATTCAAATTGCTAGTAAAGAGGGAAGTTTATCGAATGTTATTTCATTTGATGAACTGGGATATTTAGGATTTTTGCTTAACTCAAGCAACGTAACTGACCTTGAAAGGTTTGGCGTAACCTTTCTAAAAGATATTATTAAATACGATAAGGAAAGTAACGGAGAACTTTTGAGAACGCTTTATTATTTGTTGGAATTTCAAGGGAGCGTTACCCAAACTTCACGTGAAATGATGATATCTGAAGGTGCTGTTAGATACCGACTAAAACGAATCAATGAAATTTCTAAAATAGATTTAACGAATTCAAAGGACTTTGTTAATGCTCATTTAGCTGTCCATATTCTTATACTTTTCGGGTTATGGAGATTAAACAATTAATTAAGGAAGATATGTTTAAGTGCATATATTTAAAAGGGATCTCACAAAAAGTTGAAATTAACTATTTGTGAGATCCCTTTTTTGTATGAAATATTGAAGAATTGGTTCCTATTTTCAGCGATATACACGAAAAAATAAGTTGCTATTGTAGATTTCCATTAACAGGTTTCTTCAATAATGGTACATAATTTTAACGGGTACACATATATACCTTTCGTAATTTTTTAAATATTATGATATTAAGTTAATAAACTTCATTATTGAAAGGGGGTAACTAGACGATTCTTTCTTGCCGATGCAGTTCACAATTTTCTTTAAAAATATCTTAAGCTACTTAACTAGTATATTAGGGGGGATTTCATGAAAGTGTTAACAAAGCAAGTTAATATGTGGATTAATAACCAAGAAGTTCACTCAGGAGATTTCTACGAAATTAAAGATCCCGGACGTCATACAGATATCGTAGCAAATGTTGCAAAAGGAACAATAGAGAATGCTGATCATGCAGTGAGAGCTGCTCATGAGGCTTATTTATCATGGCGGGAAATGAGTGTAAGTGAAAGAATTCAAAAAGTATTGACTGCTATTGAACAATTAGAGCAATCGATGCCCGAGTTATGTCCATTGGCATCCAGAGAGCATGGAGGGTTATTGTCGGAAGCTCAAACAGATTTTGGATATGGTGTTGGAGGTACGCAGGCTACAGCGGGAATTGCAGAAGCCTACTTAGCACCACAGGTGTTTGAAAATGAAAGCGCTATTGTAGAGGTTCATAAAAAACCAAGAGGTGTTTTTATCGCAATCGTTCCATGGAACTATCCTGTTTCAATTACGATGATGAAGCTCGCACCAGGCCTAATATCTGGTAATACAGCAGTTGTGAAACCGTCCCCAAACTCTCCTGCGGCGTTAACCATGGCTTTACAAAGAATGGCAAAAGTACTACCGCCAGGTGTCATAAATGTAGTGAATGGTGATGGTGATGTTGCAAAAGTGCTGACAACTCATCCTTTAGTGACAAAAATTTCTTTTACGGGTGGAACGGAAACGGCTAAGCATGTCATGGCAGCTGCAGCATCTTCCATTAAGAAACTGACACTAGAACTAGGAGGTAATGATGCTGCCATTATTTTAGATGATGTGAATGCAAATAGGATCATGCCCGACTTAGTAAAGGGGATTTTTTCTCGTGCCGGACAAATTTGTTTTGCCGTGAAAAGAGTATACGTTCCTCAAACAATTTATCGTACATTTTCAAATACATTGTGTGAGTATGTTAATGAAATAAAAGTGGGTCATGGATTGGATGAGCGTTCGACAATGGGTGCTATCAACAACCAAGCTCAATATCAATTGGTCAAGAATCTAATAGACCAATCTAAGCGGAGCAATGCTACTGTATTTGAATTAGGTAAGAAAGTACAACCGGAAGAATGGGATAATGGTTATTACATCCTTCCAACAGTGGTACGTGATATAGAACATACCGCAGACTTATCATGTAATGAACAATTCGGTCCAGTCATCCCATTAATTCCGTACCAATCGGTAGAACAAGCAATCGAAATGGCAAATGACAGTATGTATGGATTAGGTTCTTCAGTTTGGTCTTCTGACGTAGACCGTGCAGCCGAAGTTGCTCGTCAAGTAGAGGCTGGCTTTACATTTGTCAATGGACATAGCATTGACAAAATTGATATAAGAATGCCCTTTGGTGGAGTAAAACAAAGTGGAATGGGCCGCGAATTTACAGAGTTTGGGATTTCAGAGTATATAGAACCTCACGCAATTCGGATACGATAAAGAATTAAATAACTCTTAACTCCATCTCTTTTGTAAACAATCACCACCATTTTTACAAGTTTATTTTCTAAGACTTATTCTAAATTTGAGGAGGTATAATTATGCGCAGTTATTCTTCAGTAAGTAATGCCATCAATAAAAAGTCACTTCCGTATAGACTATTTAACAACGCAAAAAAATATGGTGTTTGGAATCCAGCTGATATTGATTTTAGCCAGGATAAAGAAGACTGGAAGACATTAACCGATGACCAGCGTGATGAAGTTACGACATTGCTCGCATATTTTGCCGGTGGTGAAGAAGCGGTTACTACTGATATTCTTCCACTTATCATGACTTGTGCGAACAAAAGATGGATTGAAGAAGAAATGTATTTGACCACCTTCCTTTTTGAAGAAGCAAAACATATAGATTTTTTCAGGACAGTGATAGAAAATCTAGGAATTGATAGAGATCTATCGCATCTTGTTGGAGAGGGTCATCATATGCTATTTCATGCTACAGAAGAAACGATGGGACGACTGCGGCATGACCCATCACCTGAAGCAATTGTAGATGCATGTGTTACCTACAATATGTATGCTGAAGGTGTTTCAGCTGAATCGTCATACTGGTACTTTGAACAAGCACTAGGTTCGGTAAATAAAATGCCTGGATTACTAGAAGGTATAAACAAACTTAAGCGTGATGAATCGCGGCATATCGCATTCGGAACATATATGTTGCAGCGTCAAATAAGTGAAAATCCTCATTTATTAGATAGAGCCTTAGAAAAACTTCAGTCATATGAGCCGATTACAGCTATTATATCAGCTGAATTCATTAAAAAGATTTCATTTGGAGTGACTCCAGAAGCTGTTACACAATTTGCCGAAAAACAATTAAGAGCTAGACTAAATATTCTTGAAAAAGCAAAATACCAGACACTGGAGGAAATTTTTAATACGAAGGAATCAGATATCGTTATTTAGATTATTCCAGCTGGTATCTACCATAGTAAATACAATATAAAAAAGACAAATATAATAGGTTTAAATCTATGCATCTTTTATTCTCAGTAAATTGAATTAGAAAGAGGGAGAAACTAATTTGAAAATAAAAGCAGCTATTACACATGCACAAGGAGTGAATTTTTCACTAGAAGAAGTTGAGATTTCTGAACCAACAGCAAACGAAGTTTTAATAAAAATAGTCGCAACGGGTGTCTGTCATACGGATGCTGTGGCACGAGATGTAGGTATGTCACCATTTCCAGCAATTTTAGGACATGAGGGCTCAGGAATTGTAGAAAAAGTCGGTTCAAGCGTGACAAGTTTGGAAAAAGGGGATCATGTTGTTATATCTTATGCAGCATGCGGACAATGTGAAAATTGCCTTTCCGGCCATCCTTCGTATTGTAATCGTTTTATGGAATTAAACTTTGGTGGAAAGATGGAAGATGGTACGCATCGATTGTACCAGCATAATCACGGGATTTCAACTTTCTTTGGGCAATCGTCCTTTGGAACATTTGCGATTGCCAATGAGCGCAATTTGGTGAAAGTAGATAAAGAAGTAGATTTAGCCTTACTAGGCCCATTAGGTTGTGGTATCCAAACAGGAAGTGGTGCCGTGTTAAAAGCATTAAAACCTGAATTTGGAACCTCGATAGCGATTTACGGATGTGGTGCAGTAGGGCTAAGCGCAGTAATGGCTGCGAAAATTGCTGGATGTAAAAATATCATTGCTGTAGATATCCACCAAAATCGCTTAGAACTTGCAAAAGAGCTTGGTGCAACTCATGCATTAAATAGCAATGAACTTAATATTGTAGAAGAAATAATGTCGATTACAAATGGTGGTACTCATTACGCAGTGGAAGCAACAGGTGTACCTGCTGTTGTTAATCAAAGCATTGAAGCCTCTCGGATGCTTTCAAAAATTGCAAGCATCGGTATTACACCGGCAATGGAAATTAATTTTCCTTCTTTATCACTAGGTAAAACACTTATCGGAGTAATTGAAGGCAATACAGTTCCTAAATTATTTATTACTGATCTAATAGACTATTATAAAAAGGGACTATTTCCATTTGATAAGCTAGTTAAATTTTATAATTTTGATGAAATTAATGAAGCTTTTGAGGATTCTAAAAAGGGAATTTCTATTAAACCAATATTAATAATGCAGTGAGCCTTTTATAAGTTGGCTGTAACGAGGGTGGCGGGGGAGATAGAGGTGCTCCTTGTCGTTTAGAATTAGCAAAATAATGGTATGTCTTGATGGGTCCGAAGGAAAAAGTTTAGGGACAAATGAAATTAAGAGAATTGAAGTTTAGCATATCGCAAAAGATGGAAGCTAGGTTACCTACTGCTTCCCTTTTCTATTTTGTCACTATTTACGAAAGGATTCAGAAAACACCCCCCGTCATTTTAAGTCAATAAGCAACGAACGGGTATTTTTCCGGTTTGCCTATTAAATCTGAATCTTTTTCGAGAATAAGTAGTTGTTTAATAAGATAAATCGAAAATAATGGCCATAAATAAAATTTTGATAAAGGTACTAAACTAGAAAATTTTTTAATTGGAATTTATTGATATGTGGCCATATACTATGAGTATAGTAAATATTTTTATTTTTCTGTAAATTAAATGGTTTCTTTTAGGATAAGTAGAGACAATCTTATAAAATATTTTCCACATAGGATTCATCTATTTACAATTGATCAAAAAAATGAAACTGCTTACATTTGCGTGGTATGAGAAGTCAAGCCTAAATTATATTCCCACTATTTAGAATACTCGAAAAGGAAGGTGGCTATTCATGACAAGTCCACAACAAAACCAATCATTAAAAGGAAAAGTTGCAATCGTTACAGGTTCATCACGGGGAATTGGTAACGCAATTGCCAATACACTTTCTAAAGAAGGAGCTAAAGTAGTCGTTACTGGAACCGGGGAGGAACGAACAAGAATAGCTGCTGAAGAGATAGCACAATTATACGGTGGAGAAATTGATTATTATGTTGGTGACCTATCGGTAGAAGAAAACGTAGAAGCTTTAGTAGAACAAACATTAAATCGATGGGATCGTATTGACATCCTTGTGAATAACGCTGGAGGAGGAGTGATTTTACCTTTCCTTTCACACACAAGAGAAACATTAAAGACGACCATTGATCGCAATTTATGGACCACCATTTGGCCGTGTTATAAGATTTTGCCTCAAATGATTAAACAAGATTATGGAAGGATTATTAATATAGGGGCTGATTCGGTACGAAATGGATTATGGGAACATGCAGCATATAATGCTGCAAAAGGCGGAGTCCATGCCTTAACGACTGGATTAGCAAGAGAATTTGCTAAATATGATATTACAGTCAATACAGTTGCTCCTCCTGCGGTAGAATCTGAACCATTGGAAAAATTCCGAGAAAAGGATCCTGAACTAGCGAAGAAATATATTGACATCATTCCTAAGGGCAGAGGGGCATACGTAGAAGAGATTGCAGATGCAGTATGGTTTCTAGCATCGGATCGAGCAAAGTTTATTACAGGGCAAGTCATTAGTGTGAATGGTGGAAGTACGATGTTATAAAACGAGGTGTATGGAGCCGATAGTTCAGTTAGATGTAAAGGAGGTTAAATTCGGTGATTATAGATGTCCATACTCACTTTGTTCCGGAACATTTGCCATCTATGGCGAATCGGGCCGGAGGGGAGCGATGGCCCGTAACACAATGTGTTTGTGGTAAGGCTGATCATAAACATGTGATGATATCTGGAAAAAATTTTAGGACAATTACAGACCAATGCTGGAGTCCTCAACGTAGAATATCTGATATGAATCAAGAAGCAGTGGACACTCAGGTGCTATCACCTATGCCAGAATTACTGTCTTATTGGTTTGATGCAAAAGATACGCTGGATTTTTCCCGGTATATTAATTTTCAATTAGCGGAATTTATAGCCTTCAATCCTGATCGATTTTATGGCTTAGGCATGCTGCCATTACAGGATCCTGAAATGGCAGCAAGAGAAATAAAAAATTTAAAAAAGGATTTTGGATTACTTGGTGTTGAAATTGGAACAAACATCAATGGGAAATCAATTGGTGATCCATTTTTTACACCGTTTTTTGCAGAAGCAGAGGCAGAGCAAATATCCATATTTATTCACGCCCTTCATCCTTTTGGGAAGGAAAGAAATGTTGGCCCCCCCTTATTGTCTAATTTTATTGGCTTTACGACAGAGATTGGAGTGGCAATCGCCTCACTCATTACAGGCGGCATTTTAGAAAAGTTTCCTAACTTAAAGGTTTATGTCAGCCATGGCGGCGGATCATTTTTGTCTATATTGCCTCGATTAAATTATGGGTGGGAAACAATGGATGATATTAGAAGGATCATTCCTCACCCACCGAGTTATTATGCGAAGAAGATTTTCTATGACACACTTGTCTATGATGTTAATACGATTACTCATTTAACAAATATGGTGGGAGTAGAGCAATTGATGATTGGTTCTGATTATCCTTTTTCTATTCGAGAGAAATTCCCCGGTCACTGGATTGAAAATACAGATATGAGTCAAGCTGATAAGGATGGCATTACATTTAAAAATGCACTCAAATTTTTTAATATTTCATCAATGAAGATCTAGATTCCTTTTAATCTATTAAATTATCAAGGAGGGGCGATGGATGGAAAGTTATATTATTGAAGACAAACAAAAGTATGAATTTTTGGTGAATCGAAAGGTATTTATTGATCAAGAGATTTTGGAAAAAGAACGCGAGAGAATTTTTAGCACAAGCTGGTTATATATTGGTCATGAGTCAGAGCTCCCAAACAAAGGAGATTTTAAAAGAAAAAAGGTAGGTGGAAGGAATTTACTATTTAATAGAGGAAAAGATGGAATCATTAGGGCGCTTTATAACACATGCCCCCATCGAGGTGCACTGGTTTGCCGCGAAGGCAGTGGTAATACAAAAGTCTTCCGTTGCTTTTATCACGCCTGGAGCTTTGATAATAAGGGAGAATTAATAGGGATGCCGGATAAAGAAGGATTTCCGAAAACCTTTAATTGTGATGGGTCGAAAAACTTACGCGAGGTTACTCGTCTTGAAATATATAGGGGATTTGTATTTGTAAACTTTGATGACAAGGCGATTTCTTTGGAAGATTACTTAGGAAATGCGAAAGAATATATCGATTTAGTAGCAGACCAATCAGAGGAGGGTATGGAGATTTTAGGAGATCCTCAGGAATACAGCATGCGGGCGAATTGGAAGCTATTGGCTGAAAATAGTGCTGATTCCTATCATGGTATCCCGACGCATAAAACGTACTTTGATATTGTAGCTACCCGTGGTGGTGAATTATCGAAAGGGGATTATGAAGGAAAAGCTACTGACTTAGGAAATGGCCATGCTGTTATTGAATATACAGGTGCATGGGGAAGACCAGTTGCGCGTTGGATGCCAGCGTGGGGAGAAGATGGAAAACGGGAAATCGACGAAATTAAGAATAATTTAATAGAGAAGTTCGGGCATGAAAGAGCAGATAGAATTGCAAATTTTAATCGTAATATTATTATATTTCCGAACCTCGTTATTAATGACATCATGGCTATCACAGTACGCACATTTTATCCGACTCAACCTGATTTCATGGAAGTTACAGGCTATGCTTTAGCACCTAAAAATGAAAATGAAAAGTTTCGCCAAAGACGAAATGATAATTTCTTAGAATTTTTGGGACCGGGCGGTTTTGCAACTCCTGATGACAACGAGGCTCTTGAGCTATGCCAAGAAGGTTTTCAAAATAATAAAGAAGTACAATGGAATGATATCTCAAAAGGGATGATTAGGGAAGAGCCTAAATCAAACGATGAAGAACAAATGCGTGCTTTTTGGAGAAGATACAATGAAATCATGACTAAAGAAGAATCGAAGGAGGAAAGTCATGAAAAAATCCCTTCAAGAAATTGAGGACTTTTTATATCATGAAGCGGAGCTTCTTGATGAATGGAAGCTAGAAGAGTGGGCTGCGCTATTCTCATCGGAAGGAATGTATTTGATTCCACCAATCGGAAACCCTAATGCGGATCATAATAAGTCCGTTTATTTCGCTCACGATGATCGAGATCGGTTGGAGCAAAGAGCGAAAAGATTGTTAAAAAGAGAGGCACATGTCGAATATCCTCATTCTACAACCGTGCGTAATCTTCATAATATTAGAATCAAAGATTTAGATGAACAGAGTAATAGTGCCACTGTAAGATGTAATTTTACAACTTACCGAACAAAACGGGAAAAGCTGGACTGTTTTGTTGGGGTTTTGGAATATATATTAGTTTTGGAAAATAATGAACTGAAAATCAAAGAAAAGAAAGTGATTCTTAAACTGGACAGTTTAAGACCTCAAGGGAAAATAAGTATTATTTTATAATCATAATAAAAGGAGGAATTATCCGTGTTTAGATACAAAAAAATTGGTTATGTAGCCTTAAATGTAAGTAATATCAAAAAGTCTACTGAATTCTACGATAAAATGGTTGGGTTGCAATTAGTGGAGGAGAATGAGAATGGACCTTCTTTTTTTCGATGCAGTAATGATCATCATAATATAGTTTTATATCCATCCACTAGGGAACCTGGTATTAAACGAGTTGGTTTTCAAATGGAAAATGATGCAGAACTAGAGCTTGCATATCGAGAGTTTGTAAAGCGGGGACTTCAGCCAGTAGAAGTTGAAAAGGATGAACTTGAAGAGCTCAAACAGGGTAGATCTTTCCGAATTATTGAGCCAAATACAGGTTTAGAGCTCGAGTATTACAGTAAAATGATGCACATAATTAAAGATTTTGTACCAAAACATACTAAAATCGAACGATTAGGTCATGTTGTTCTAAATGTGCAGGATGTGGAAAAAGCATTAGATTTTTTCACTGAAGTATTAAACTTTAGAGTATCGGATCACCTGGGAGATAACGCCGTCTGGATAAGGTGTTTCCCTAATCCATTACATCATTCATTTGCATTAATTAAAAATAAGGAGAACAAACTGCATCATGTAAACTTCATGGTAACAGACATAGATGATATTGGCATTGCACGAAATAGAATTTTGAATGGAGACGTTCCTGTAGCCTTTGGACCGGGACGTCATGAGCCATCAACCAGCATCTTTTTCTACTTCTTAGATCCGGATGAAATGACACTGGAATATAGCTTTGGAATGGAAGAAATCCCCGAGGAAAATGGCAGAGATGCACGTATATTGGAGCCTGGCCCTCTTACATTGGATAGGTGGGGCGGAAAACCAGATCCAAAATTTGCTTCAACAGGAAAGATTGAAGAGAAAATCAAAAGCAGCATCAATAATTGATTGTTTAACCTGTTAATTTGGAATCCTTCTAATCATCCTTACAGTTTTTTGAAGAAAGGGCTTCCTGCTGCATATTGTAGCAGGAAGCCTTTTTGCGTTTTACCCAATCTCCACAGGCGTATTTGATCTTGCTGATCGGGGCTTTTAACTTTACATATACATATAAATACAGAATAGGGGAGTGTTTTAATTTTTTTAATATTCGCATTCAATTAATTTAAATAAAGGATATAAGGCTTTTATGTCGAAATCATTCACTAATACAGGTTAAAAAGCCTTATTACATCTAACACATTTTTTCACTCGATAATAAGCACTAATCATAAGGAGAGAAAAATATGGATAGTACACAATTAGAAACATTCTTATCAATTGTAGAATATAGAAATTTTTCAAAAACGGCGGAGGTACTGAATGTTACACAGCCGACTGTTACAGCTAGAATTAAAAATTTAGAAAATGAACTAAATTGTAGACTGTTTCAAAGAGATGGGAAAAATATAGTATTGACCCTTGAAGGGGAGGTATTTATTGAGTATGCTAGTAAAATTATTACTTACATGAACAACTCAATTGAGGCAGTAAGAAAGTCCAAAACGCCAATTATTAAAGTTGGATTTTGTCCTGGTGTTTCTTCTTCTTTTATCTTAGAAACAGCGGGTGCCCTTAAAGAGAATAATATCTTGCTTTCAATAACTGAGGGTGAGGATTCTATTCCTTTAATTGACAAAGTGAAAAAAGGTGAACTTGATCTTGTATTTGTCAGAAATCTTGTTTCATATGAGGAAGATCTTGTTTCTGAATATCTATTTGATGATAAATTTGTTTTAATATTAGGTGAAAACCATAGATTAGCAGACCAAGTAACTATAACACTAGACGATTTATTTTTAGAAACATTAATTTGTTACAGCCCTAATCATCCAGTCTGGTCAAGTATTGAACAGAAATTAGAAGGCATTCCGGATTTAAGGCGGATACAAGTAAAGAATCAAGATATATTGAAAACATTTGTAAAAAACAATTGGGGGATAAGTTTTTCTCCTTTTCTTGGGATTGATGAAAGTGAAAAAAATCAAATTATAACGAAGGAGATTGATGAAATAAGCAGCATCCCCAATAAAGTAAATGTCATTTATCGAAAAAATTCATTGATAGAAAAATACCTTAAGAAAATGATTTATTCTTTTATAGGTCACGAGGTTAAAACAAACCGAATACCATCGGAAGTTTAATAAGGCTGCAATGAAATATACTTTCAGGCTGTCGAGAATAATCTCGATAGTCTTTTTTCATTAGCTGCATTTAGGCATGAGACACTGAATTTTCGACATTATTATTAACAAGCTTCAAGTATAGGATATTCAATTAGGAAAAATTAAACTACCCTTAAAAACAACCTAATTTACCCTGAATACTCCGCCATAATAAGATAGAGGTAGAGTCGTTTTATTTAAAATAGATCCGCATTGTAAAGTGTGAAAGGAGGAAAACAAAATGAGTAGCAGTGCTGTATTATTTGAACGTCAAGGCAAGGTTGCTCTGATTACCATCAATCGTCCTGAGGCTTTAAACGCGATTAATACACAAGTCTGGAACGAGTTAGGCCACGCTTTTAATGATTTTGCTGAAGATCCTAATTTGTTGTGTTCAGTCTTAACGGGTGCTGGTGATAGATCATTTTGTGCTGGAGCAGATTTAAAGGAAAAGGCAGTGTCCAAAGGGGAAAGTATCATACCTGAGGGCGGTGAAAAATGGGGCTTTGCAGGAATTGTCCAACACTATATGAACAAACCGATTATTGCTGCTGTCAATGGTTTTGCACTCGGAGGAGGAACAGAAATTGCCTTAGCTTGCGACTTAATTGTGGCCTCAGAGAAAGCAACATTCGGGCTTCCAGAAGTAAAAAAAGGGCTTATTCCTGGTGCTGGAGGACTTTTGCGTCTCCCAAGACAAATTCCATTGAAAGTAGCCATGGAATATATTTTAATAGGAGACTCATTTTCTGCAGTTGAGGCAGAACATTGGGGATTAGTCAATCGTGTTGTTCCTCATGAACAGTTGCTAGAAGAAGCTTTAGCATTAGCAGATAAAATCACAGAAAACGCCCCCCTATCTATTCGTGCCAGTAAAGATATTGTTTACCGAGGTCTTGATGCGGCATTAGACCATCCCAATGAAGCTTGGGCTATTAATCAAAAATATTTGCAACAAGTTATTGGAAATGAGGATAGTATGGAAGGGATTAAAGCCTTCATAGAAAAACGGAAGCCTGAGTGGCAAGGGCGTTAACCAAGAATTCAAAGAATAAGACATAGATGAAATATAGATGATGAAGGGTGGAATACGAAATGAGTAACAACGCTGTATTATTTGAACGACGAGGCAAGGTTGCGCTGATTACCATCAATCGTCCCGAAGCATTAAACGCCGTTAATGCGCAAGTCTGGGCCGGATTAGGACTAGCGTTAGAAGAATTTGGTGAAGATTCCAATTTGTGGTGTGCGGTCTTGACGGGTGCCGGGGATAGGGCTTTTTGTGCAGGATCAGATTTAAAAGAAAAGGTAGGGGCTAATGGATGGAACGTAATACCTGAAGGCAGCGAAAAATGGGGCTATGGTGGTATAGCGCAACATTATATAAACAAACCGATCATTGCTGCTGTCAATGGTTTCGCACTCGGTGGAGGGGCAGAAATTGCATTAGCTTGTGATCTAATTGTTGCTTCAGAAAAAGCAACTTTTGGGCTTCCTGAGGTAAAAAAAGGGCTCCTTGCCGGCGGGGGTGGCCTTTTACGGCTACCAAGGCAAATTCCTTTGAAAGTGGCTATGGAGTATATTTTAACAGGAGACTCGTTTTCTGCAGAAGAAGCTAAACATTGGGGGTTAGTCAATCGTGTTGTTCCTCACGAAAAGTTGATTGATGAGGCCTTTACTTTAGCAGTAAGAATTACAGAAAATGCCCCCCTTGCAATTCGTGCTAGTAAAGATATTGTTTACCGCAGTCTCGATGTTTCATTAGATCATCCCGAAGAAGCTTGGGCTATTAATCAAGATTATTTACAACAAGTGATTGGCAATGAAGATAGTATGGAAGGGATTAAAGCCTTTATAGAAAAACGAAAGCCGCAATGGCAAGGGCGTTAAGAAAGGTTTTTCAAGAATTTATCACTCTTTTTAATCAGCTTCTTTTTCCCTTTTTAGTTCGAGGAAAGTGGCTAGGCAGATGCCCGCCACTTTTAACATGTTGTGTGGTAACTTTTTTTGATTGAAATGATTAATAATTCCCTTGTTTAATTTGTTCTTTTATTATTTGGATAAGCCCTCTTGCGGATGGTGAGAAATGCCTTTTTTTCGAACGAACAAATCCACAAGTTAAATTGGATCGTTCATAATTTACTAACGGAACTGGGATTATTTGACCATCTAAAACTCTTTGATCGTCTTTTATAGTGAACTCAGATAGAAAACTAATACCTATCCCGGATGTAATCGATTTTATTATCGTTTCCGTATTTGTAGATTCAAATAACATTTTAATAGGGCCGTATTGGAGTAATAGATCTTCATAAATAGGTTTAGTAATAGAATGTAATAGTAGCGTATGATCCAGTAAGTCCTCAGGAGTGATGCTTTCTTTGAACGCGAGTGGAGAGTCTTTATTTACACAAACAAACATTCTTCCCTGAAATAAGGTATCAAAATGTAATACATTTTTATTTGAGTTTCCCGATTTAATCCATGTCATCTCATCCACAGATATGAAACCAAGATCATTCTCGTTATTTAACATTTCTTTAATTACATTCTGATTCTCTTCAATTGTAATTTCAGTGTTCGAAAATTTCTTCTTAAATAGT
Source organism: Neobacillus sp. NPDC097160 (assembly GCF_044762155.1). Lineage (NCBI taxonomy): Bacteria > Bacillati > Bacillota > Bacilli > Caryophanales > Bacillaceae > Neobacillus > Neobacillus sp. NPDC097160. The sequence goes on from NZ_JBIWDU010000006.1 coordinate 13,723, forward strand.
GATATCGCTTTAGGTAAAAAAGTAAGTAAAGTACTCGGACTGCCAACAATCTTTAGTTCTTTATCCATCATTGTGCTATGTGACTTTGCCTCTAGTTCTAACTCAAGTATTTTATTTTGAATGACATAGGCTTTTTCTATGATTACTTTTCCTCTTTCTGTTGGTTTTGTTCCTACTCTTGACCTTCTAAATATTCTTATTCCGAATTCTTTTTCCAAATTTGATATCGATTGGCTGATAGTAGCAGCGGAGACATGAAGATTTTGTGCTGCTTCAGAAATAGATTCTGTTTTTGCGACTTCGATAATATATTCAATTTGTTGAATTTGCATGTTTTACCTCCCTCCTTCCTTAGGAAAAATTTAAGTAACGTTAAATAATACTTAATTTACCCTATCTATTTTCTATTATAAAATTTATTCAGAATATTACAACGATGAAATTGAAATGTAGAAGGGGGAACTGGATGATAGAAGAACGGATGAGAAACAACTGGTACAAAAAATAGTAAAACGATATTCTGAAAAATTAACAGGAGAGAGCTAAAAATTTCATATAAAAAAAATTTGGGAAAGAGCAATAAAAAAATAGTTTTTTCAATTGGAAATTACCAAATTTTGAGTTTATGATTGAAATAGGGATGGAAAATTCAAAATATTCATGCAAAATATTTGAATTAAATAAAAAATAGTAAAGGAGATTGAAAAATGGACTTTAGATTAACTGATGAGCAAAGAATGGTACAAGAAACTGTCCGCAATTTTGTCGAAAAGGAACTAATGCCGCTCGAAAACGAAGTTCTAAGAAGAGAACGCGAAGGTGATCGGCGCGGACTTAGCGAAGAAGAAATTCGCAGACTGCAATACAAAGCAAAAGATATTGGATTTTGGGGAATTAATGCCCCCGAAGAATATGGTGGAGCCAATTTGGATCCGGTAATGGCAGGATTAATTGATATGGAACTTCATCGGACATTCGTTCCGTTTGAATTTGGAGGACACGCCCCTAATATTCTTTATATAGCGCTTAATGAAGAACAAAAAAAGCGATATTTATTACCGATTGTGGAAGGAAAACGTCAAGCCTGCTTTGCGTTGACTGAATCCAGCTCTGGTTCAGACCCTGCTTCTATGTCAACAACAGCCGTTAAACAGGGAGATGAATGGATTATTAACGGTGAAAAGATTTTTATTACCTATGGTAACCATGCTGATTTTGCCATCTTGTTTGCAGCGACAGATAAGACAAAAGGCAGAGATGGAGGCATTACTTGTTTCCTAGTCGATCGCGACATGGGGTGGCGATCTGAACGTATTGAGACAATGGGTGGAGGATGGCATGATCCTGCAACACTCGTTTTTGAAAATGTTCGGGTGCCAGAGGAGAATGTGATTGGTGAAGTAGGTGACGGCTTTAAATATGCAATGACGTTTATTAATCATAATCGTGGCTGGGTTATTCCTTCATGGTGTATCGGCGGTGCAGAGAGACTGTTAAATATGGCCATTGAATGGTCAAATAACCGGGTTTCATTTGGAAAACCGCTTGCAGAAAGACAAGCCATTCAATGGATGATTGCTGATTCTGCTACTGAAATTGAAGCTGCTAAATGGATATTCTTACGTGCTGCGTGGATGGCAAAAGAAGAAGGCTCATGGAAAGACGGTAAAGATAGTATTCAGTTCCGCCACCAATCCTCTATGTCAAAATTATATTCAACAAATATGATTAATAGAGTCGTGGACCGAGTGATGCAAATTCATGGTGGAATTGGCTATACGAAAGAATCTCCTATTGAACGTTGGTATCGTGAGGTGCGGGTATGGCGTATCTTCGAAGGATCTGACGAAATGCTTCGTCGTTCTATTGCTACTAATTTACTTAATGACAAGGTCAAGCAAGGGGAGTTAATGAAGGCAGGAAGCAGTGTTGTCATGAGTTGATAAAAACTTATTTTCTTTTGAAACCGTTCACAATAAGGGATATCCCAAATTAAAACGTATTGATTGGTGGAGGGGAAATGAAGTCGCAAATTGAAACGCTAAGACCTTTAATTGATCCGAAAAGTATTGCAATAATTGGAGCAACTTCAGACTTAACAAAGATTGGTGGACGTCCACTCAAAGCCACGATAGATTTTAACTATCAAGGAAGTATTTATCCTGTAAATCCAAAATATAAGGAGATTGCTGGCTTAACATGCTATCCATCTATTAGCGAAGTACCAGGTGAGATTGATTTAGCCCTGATCATCGTTCCAGGTTCCAAAGTATTAAGTACGGTTAAGGAATGTGGAGAGCGGGGAGTTCGTTCGGTCATTGTCATGAGTTCGGGATTTGCAGAAGTAGGGGGTGAAGGAGCAGAAATTGAAGCAGAAATGGTACGTATTGGTAAGGAACATCAAATGAGGATCTGCGGTCCAAATACAGTAGGAATGTTCAATTTACTAACGGGAGCCATAGGGAATTTCGGTGTTGCGCCTCATTTAGGAAGTGTACCTAAAGGCAGAATAGCTATTGTTAGCCAGAGTGGAGCGTTATGTGCTTTTATCTATACTTTGGCTGCGCAAAGACAAATTGGTTTAAATTATTTTGTTGGAACTGGAAACCAATCAGATGTTGATGTAGCTGACTGTATTGCCTATTTTGCGGAAGATCCAAACACGGACGTCATTGCTTGTTATATTGAAGGGATTGAAGATACAGAAAAATTACGCCAATCCTTAGAGCTAGCTAGAAACAATATGAAGCCTGTAGTCGTATTCAAGGTCGCCCGAGGTGAAAATGGTAAAAAGGCTTCCTTATCTCACACTGCTACTCGCGTAGGCCCTAACAGTGATTACGATTCAATCTTTAAGAAAAATGGAGTGTATCAGGTAGATAGTATTCAAGAAATGTTAGATGTTTCCTATGCATGTTCGAATGGTATTTTGCCAATAGGTAAACGTGTTGCAGTTCTTAGTATATCTGGTGCCATTGCTGTAATGTATGCAGATCAACTGCCGGAATTAGGTTTAATTGTTCCTCAAACAGACTCAGATGTTAAAAAGCAGCTCTTAGAATTAATTCCTTATGCGTCTGCTAATAATCCAATTGATATGACAGCACAATTAGTAAATCAACCTCATCTCATGGGAGAGTTTATGAAAATCGTGTTAGGTAATGGTTCCTACGATATGGTTCTAACGTATATTTCAGATCTTGGTTATAATAAAACTATTTTGGAACAGTTTTTAAAAGGAATTGAAGAAGTTCAAGTATCACATCCTAACATACCAGTTCTTATGTCAACCGTGGTCACACCGGAAACAGTTAAAATGATACATGATAGAAAAATAGCTGTATATAATGACCCATTAAGCATGGCTAAGGCAGCAAAAGGTTTAGGTGAAATAGGCGAACACTTTGCTTCTGTTAATACTGAACAACCTAATCCTATAATTTAAGTATTTGAAGCTCCTATTAAAGCCTTGATAGTTTGTTACTGTCAAGGCATGTTTCATTAAATAGATAGTTTAACATTCTTTGCGTCTTTTGCAGATAAGTGGAGGTTAAAATATGGTTGAAGAATCTGATTTAATCGCCCCAGAATACTATAACATGGTTGGGGACATCGATCGCCATGGCGATGGAGAAACTAAGGTCGCTATTTATTGGGAGGATAATGCAAATCATTCAAGGGTCGTAACCTATCAAGAGTTACGGGAATTATCCAATAAATTTGGAAATGCCTTAAAAAGTATGGGGTTAAAAAAAGGGGACACGGTTATTATTATACTCCCGCGTATACCAGAGACGTACATTACTTATGTAGCTGCGCTGAAGCTGGGATTGGTAGTTTCACCAGGTACAGAAATGTTAAGACAAAAGGATTTGCTATATAGGATTAAACATTCTCAAGCAAAAGCGATCATTTGCCACCATTCTTTAGCGGAGAAAATGAATGAAATTCGTCCAGAAGTAAAAAGCCTAAAATATTTTATTGTGATTGGCGAGGAAGTCGCAGGTTGGGAGAATTACGAAATATTAATTCAAAAAATGTCTTCAGAATTGAAAATCGTTCAAACACGTTCAGATGATATGGCTTTCCTAAATTATACATCAGGTACAACAGGTAATCCAAAGGGCGTTATTCATCAACATAGTTGGGCATATGCTCATCAAGCCGTTTCTACAAAATTCTGGTTGAATCTGCGATCCGATGATGTTGTTTGGTGTACAGGAAGTCCTGGATGGGCAATGTGGCAACAAAACGCTTTTACATGCACCTTGGGAGTGGGAGCTTCAAGTGTCTCATATCTAGGAAGACTAAATGCGGAAAAGTACCTGGAATTATTAGATAAGTACAAAGTAAATGTTTTATGTACGACACCAACAGAATACCGACTAATGGCGAAATCAAGTGGATTAGACCAATATAGGCTACCTTCTCTGAGAAATACGCTCAGTTGTGGTGAACCACTAGATCACCAGGTTACTGAAACATTTAAGAAATATTTTAATGTACAGGTTAGAGATGGGTATGGACAAACTGAAAATACATTACTTGTTGCTACATTAGACGGCATGAAAGCAAAAACAGGGTCAATGGGAAAACCAACCCTAGGCAACAAGGTAAGCATTATTGATGAAAGTGGAAATCCAGTACAAGTTGGTCAAGTCGGAATGATTGCTGTCTATCGTAGTGTGCCATCTTTATTTAAAGGGTATCTCAATGATCCTGAACGCACTTCAGCAGCATTTCGTGGTGACTGGTATATCACCGGGGATCTGGCTAGGATGGATGAAGATGGGTATTTTTGGTTTGAGGGTCGATCAGATGATATTATTGTCAGCTCTGGGTACACAATTGGACCTTCTGAAGTTGAAGAGGCTTTAAACAGACATAATCTTGTAAAGGAATGTGCTGTTGTGGCTAGTCCTGATCAAGTGCGGGGCTTCATTGTAAAAGCTTTTGTGGTTTTAGAGGAAGATATTATTGCTACTGATGATCTCGTTAAGGAACTGCAAGAACATGTGAAAACTTTTACCGCGCCATATAAATACCCGCGAGAAATTGAATTTGTTTCATCCCTACCAAAAACCGTATCAGGTAAGGTTAGAAGAGGAGAATTGCGTGAAATAGAAAAGAAAAGAAAACTATTCGAAACACAAAATTTATCGTAGGAGTATGAAGATGATAGATAGCTTACTAAATGGAAGAAGAAGTGATGAATTTGAATTTGAAGTGGAAAAAGGCGCTATACGGGTTTTCTCCGATGCGTTGGGTTTGGATAACCCATTGTATAGAGATGAAGAGTTTGCAAAACAACAAGGGTACAATAGTTTAGTTGCCCCGCCTACATTTCCTTGGAAGTTTATTCTCAGTATGTTGAAGCCCGTAATTAGCGTAGGTATGATTCGATCGGTTCATGGAGGACAGGAATTTCATTATGAACGTCCAATTGTGGCGGGAGATGTAATACGTTGTACGATTGAACCAGTCGAGATTTTTGAAAGAGAAGGAAGGTCGGGAATGCTTACCTTTTATATTCTTGAAACACGAGGAGTAGATGTAAATAGCAATTTAGTTTTCCAATCAAAAACCACCATTATTGATCGTTAAAAGGGAGGGATTCGGATGGTTAAAGAATGGAATGAGCTACAATTGGATGAAGAACTTGAATTTGTTACACCACCGATTGAAAAAGTTCAGTTAGTAAAATACTCTGGAGCGGCCGGGGATTACCATATGATCCACCATGATGATGAGCTTGCAAAAGAAGTTGGATTACCGGGTATTATTGTGCACGGTATGATCAGCATGGGGGTCCTAGGCGAATTTGTTAGTCAAATTGTCGGCAATCATGGCTTCGTTAGCGATTTGCAAGTTCGCTTTATTGGTATGGTTTTTCCAGGTCAATCCCTTACCTGTCGAGCTAAAGTGGTAGGAAAGTGTGAGTCTAAGAAAAAGGTGGACTTTAAAGTTTCTGCTGAAGTGACGTCCGATAATGTAGCCTCTGTGGGAAATGTCAGCGCTATATATTTTGCATAGAGTTAAAGGGGACATGTAATATCCTCAATTTAATATAAAAAAAATTAAGAATCAGAATATAAAATGAAAAAATTATTAATTGGAAAGAAATGCACTTTCCGATTATACTATTACTAGGTTATTTGATATCAGAATATTGCAATAATGTGATCATTGACACCAATTAGATACAGTAAGTTGAAGGTAACTTTAAAATGAATAAGGTGATAAATTGAATTTAGATGTGATATTTCCGGTGATGATCATTTTATTTGTTGGGTACTTATTTGGAAAATTTACTGATATCGACCCATCTCCTATATCTAATATGCATTTACGTTAGCTATCGTAATTGTGGTTATGAATTTTATTTTGATGTACTCGTTAGGTATCTATTTTGCTTCATTTTCAAGGAATAATTGGAAAAAGGCACTAAAGAAATTATTCCTTTTACCAACTACATACGCTTCAATTCTTGCGATAGTTGTAAATGTCTTCGGAATTGAGATACCAGACTTTTTATTTAATCCTATTAGTATGGTTGGAGAAGTAATGATTCCACTTGCTCTAATTCTATTGGGCATTCAACTTTCAAGAACAAATTTTAAAGGATATTTAAGTGCAACAATAGTATCTGGTTTATTGAAAATCATAATAGCACCAATAGTGATATTTGCAACAGTTTATTCCTTAGGTATAGGTGGTATTCTAGCTAAAGTTTTAATTATTCAGCATTCAATGCCAACTGCAGTAATTATGACAATTATTGCGAATGAATATAATTCTGGTCCAGAGATGGTAGCGAATACAACATTTATCACGACTTTAGCAAGTTTCTTTTCAATTACTGCTCTTCTATACTTATTAAATGTTTAATATGGTTAATTTTATTGTATTTTTTAATATATTAATAAAATTGCTATTGCCTAAAGCTATAAAACACTCATGAAAGGTGTGAGGCCAGTGAGGAAAAATGATGAAATTTTTCAAATACGGATAAAAAACCTGCAGAAAAACTTAAAATTAAATAATATTAGTGCTGCACTCATTATGTATTCTAGAGATCTGTTTTATTATTCCGGGACGGCCCAGCCGTCAAATTTATTTATTCCCGAAAGTGGTGAACCAATCCTTTTCACCAGAAGGGCACATGAAATGACAAAAGAGGCCACTTGGATGGCCCAAACGTTCCAAGCAACTAGCATGAAAGATATGCTTTCCATCCTTAGTGATCTAAATGTATTGCCCCAAAAGGGAAGCCATATTGGGGTCCAAAAGGATGTATTACCAACAAATATTGGCTTTAGTCTCCAAAAGAATTTACGTGATTACACTATAGTTAACGTTTCGAAATTGATTATGCAGCAGCGTTTGGTAAAAGACTTCACAGAGATTGAGAGCATTAGAAAGTCAATTGAATTATGGAAGGAAGGCCATAAGGCAATATTACGTACCTTAGAAACAGGGATGACAGAATATGAATTAGCTGCCAATATGGAGTATGCCGTGAGGAAAAATGGTGGGGATGGTGTTGTTTGGTTTCGACGCTGGGATGGATGTTTACCAGGCGGTGGCATAGTTACTTCAGGTCCAAATGCCTGGGAAGTTTCTGGGCATGCCATGACAGTAACAGGAATTGGAATGAGCGAAAGTTTACCGTGGGGGGCTTCAAAACGAAAAATTCAAACAGGTGACCTTGTGGTGGTTGACTATGGAATATGTAGGGAAGGCTATCATGCAGATATGGCACGTACTTATTGTTTAGGTAAACCATCTGTTAAACAACTGGATCTATGGAATCGGTTAGTTGAGCTGCATTTAAGTGTAATTGATAAAATAAGACCTGGTGTAACGGGAGAAGAATTGTATTTATTTGCTGAACAATTGGCAAAAAACGAAGGGTTATTAGAAAATTTTATGGGTGTAGGAAACAGTCGTGGTAAATATATCGGTCACTCAATTGGTTTAGAAATAGATGAAGATCCAGTTTTAGGTTTGGGTTTTACACAACCGCTGCCTGATGGTGCCGTTATTACTATAGAACCTAAATTTATGGTACCAGGTCTTGGAGCGGTAATGATAGAAGACGATATTTTAATTACTAAGACCAGTTATGAGATATTGAGTACAATTGATCGTGAATTATTTTATACAGAATAAGGGATTTGGTGGTGGAATAGAAAAAGTTAAGAAGCTTTTATAGTATATGATTTATCATTTACAAAATAGTTAAAATATTTATAAAAGATTTAAAATTTGAAATATTGTATTGACAAGTAAAATAGAATCCCTTAACATAATAAACAAATTAGGTTGTTTGTCAGACAAACGGATTAACCTACTTTTAGCTCCTTCTAGCTTATTCATCAAGTATCCTGCAAAATTCATCTAGACACCTCATAAATTTCACACTCATGTCGTAACTTTGTACATTTAATTGTCAGCGCTTTCAATAGCTCGTAGAAAAGGAGGGAAATAGAACCACTAATTAATGAATAGTAGAATATGGAAGAAGGCAAAGGATAATTGAATAAAGGAGATGGTACTATTTTATGACAAGTCCACTGTCTGGAAATGCAGAGGTTAAAGTCCCTGGTCCGAAAATGAATAGGAAGATCAAGGCACGTTGGGTCGTCATGTTTTTTATCTTTTTAAGTACAGTCCTTGCCTATACTGATCGCTCTAATATTTCAATAGTTGCCGTCACGATGATGGAGCAATTTGGCTGGAACGAACAACAATTTGGACTTCTTGCATCAGCCTTCTTTGTCGGCTATATTTTGCTAGGAATACCGGCAGGGTGGATGTCGGACAAATGGGGCGGAGTTAAATTTCTTGCAATTGGGGTAGTACTTTGGTCAGTATTTACGATCCTTACACCTTTAGCCTGGAGTTTTGCTTCCATCTTGGTCATTCGCTTTTTACTCGGAGTGGGTGAAGCTGTAAATTTCCCATCACATACCTCGGTAGTTTCTAAATGGTCGCCGAAACATTCTAGAGGACGCTGGCAGGGTCTCAATATGTCAGGGATGGCAATTGGGGTCATGATTACCGCACCGATTACAACATGGCTGACTACAAAATTCAATTGGCATGCTTCCTTTTATCTCTTTGGAATCTTAGGTATTATTTGGGCGATTATTTGGATAAAAATTGCCACCGATAACCCAAAAGACCACCCATTCATCACTCCTGAAGAATTAGCAGAAATGAAAGACGAAAGGACTGCTGAAGAAAGTAAGAAGGTCAAAATTCCATGGTCGAAACTATTCCGTGTAAAAGAAGTCTGGGGCATTACCTTGATCTATTTCTTTCAAAATTACAATTGGTACCTATATCTGACCTGGCTTCCAGCCTATTTCATGAAGGAAAGAGGCTTTACGATGTTGAAAGTGGGCATATACGGTGCGCTCCCATGGTTAGGAGCATTTATTGCGATGAACCTGGCCGGACTCTTATCAGATCGTTTGTCCAAAAAATATTCTCTTACACAATCAAGAAGAATTCCTATGTATATTTCATTTTTAGGAACAGCTATTTTCATGGCATTAGGCGCCTATACTCCTAATGAATGGGCTGCACTTGCTTATATTACTCTTTCTGTAACATGCCTAGGCATTAACTTTACGATGTTTTGGACATTGCCAATCGATATTGGTCCGAAAACAGCAGGAACTTTATCCGGAATTATGAACACTTCCGGAACAGTCGCAGGCATCATTGCACCTGCATTAACAGGATTTTTAATTGTTTCTTTAGGATCCTGGCAGTATGTTTTATTTTTAGGTGCGGCACTTGCCTTAATTGGTGCCATCTTAACACGTTTTATGGTCTCCGCAAACCAAGTGTTAGATTAAAAGTATAGCAGTTTGTTGGTCAAGAATCATGACAAGTACCGCTCCCCCTTTCATATTATCATAGTGGCGGGAAAATTTAAAATCTTGACCAACTTTTTAAAAATAGGAGAGAAAATCATGTTTTTGCTAAATAAAAATATTTTGTCTTATGCAAAAGAAAATAAGACTTTCTTAAATGAATTAATACAGTCTGATGAGGCGAACAAGTTTGTAAAGTATGTCATAAAGGATTATACAAAGTCTCCAGCAAAATTTATGGCTGTCAACAAAGTGGAATGGGAAGATTTACTTCAATCCGCATACATTGGTCTTTTTAATGCGATTCGAAAGATGGATTTATCGCACACTCCGAATGAATGGGTAAGTTACACCTACCTGTCTATTCAGGGGGAATTAAGAAATTTTTCAAGATCTAATAATTCAAACATGATCGTGATTCCGCAACGGATTCGGGAGCTTTATCCAAAATATAAAAGCTTTCATAGTGAGTATTGGATCAGCCATCAAACAGACCCTACCATTTCAGAAACAATGAAACACTTTGACATAAGCAAGGATGATGCCTTTGCCCTTGTTTATGGGATGCAGGAAGTAATTTATCAAGAATACAAAACCATTTACAGCAACAACCGGGACAATGAACCGCTCTTAAACGTAAGAACAAAAGCTCAAAGTGTAGAGGATCAGGCAATTAATAATATTTTGGTGAAAATGTACATGGATTATTTGAATGAAAAACAACGAAAAGTCGTCCATCTTCATTATTTTAGAGGATATAGTAAGACGGAGATTTCCAAAATGATTGGCTGTTCACAGGCCATGGTACACAAACATCTAACGAATGCATTCAATCATATAAGAAAATGTTGTTCGTAAGTCTACTCCCTTTGTCTGACAATCCTACAATACATAAAAAGGAGAGAGGGATCTGTATGTTTACTGTCATAAATAAAAAGAAAAAGTTTGAAGAAGTGTTAGATCAAATAAAGAAGCTGCTGATTACAAAGAAATTGAAAATCGGTCAGAAACTGCCTAACGAAATTGAGCTTTCTGAATCGATGGGAATCAGCCGTTCCTCACTTAGAGAGGCGTTTAAGGTTTTAAGTGTTTTAGGGATCATCGAGGGAAAATCGGGTGAAGGAACGATTATTAAACAGGCTGACCCGGAAAATTTAAAAAATATCATGTCATTAGTTGCCATCTCAAAAGGGTTAAATACAAATGAATTGTTTGAAGTTCGGACTATTTTGGAAATGGGAGCAGTAAAATTTACCGCTGAAAGAAGAAATGAAAAGGATTTACAAAGAATCGAAACCATTTTGCAGGAGATGGACCAATTAAGTTACGAAGACGAAGAAGAGCAGGCTAAATATGACTTTCTATTCCATCAATCTATTGTCTCTGCCTCTCAAAATAAAATGCTGCAAATTTTGGTTGAGGTGATTTCAGATTTGTTAGGTGAACAAATCAAAACAACTAGAAGTGAATTGTCAAGGTCACCAGATATATTGAAACGTTTCCAGGAAGAGCATTGGTTAATCTACAAGGCAATTGTGAATAAGGATTCAGAGGAAGCAGAGCGAGTAATTTCTTCGCATTTAACATGTGCACAAGCTGAACTTATCCAAAAAAAGGTTGAATAGTCCAATTTTTTTTAATAAGGGGGGTTCCTAGAAAAATGCCAAAATGGCTAGAGAAGAAAGACAATCTTACCTTAGGTAAATTACTTAAGGAAGTAGAAAATCAAACTCCACTAAGTACCGAAATACTTAAATCCTGCTATTCCAATGAAAGTAAAGCCCATATCGTTGGAATTACTGGCCCCCCTGGTGCCGGTAAAAGTACATTAGTCAGTAAACTTTGTAAAGCTTTTGCAGCACAAGGCTTAAAGATTGCTGTGGTTTGCGTTGATCCAACTAGTCCATTTACGAATGGTGCTCTGTTAGGTGATCGAATAAGAATGCAAGAACTTGCCAAACTTCCGGATGTTTTTATTAAAAGCCTTGCTACAAGGGGAAATCTCGGAGGTTTAGCAGCCTCAACGGCAGATATTGTCCAGGTCTTCGGCGCTTTTAAAATGGACCTCATATTAATTGAAACAGTCGGAGTAGGACAGATAGAGTTTGATGTTTTGGAAGTCTCTGACACTGTCATACTCGTAAATGTTCCGGGTTTGGGGGATTCATTGCAGACCTTGAAAGCAGGGATTATGGAGATTGCTGATGTTTTTGTCATCAACCAAGCCGATCGGCCAGGAGCTGATGAAAGTGTGAAGGATTTGAGATTGATGGTTAGAGAATCCGGAAGAAAGGATTGGGATTTACCGATTCTTAAGACCGTAGCAACTAGAGATGAAGGGATAAAAGAGTTAGTGGAACAAATTTTTAATCACAAATCCTTCTTGTTACGTTCAGGCTCATGGAAGGAGAAGCGGCAAACAAGAAATATGACAAGATTAAATCATATGATTTTACATTTGCTTACCACTAAAGTTGATGAATTGACTCAAACAGATGAATACATCAAGAGTCAGATTCAAGATGTAAGAAGTGGAAATATTGACCCTTTTACGGTTTCACATGAGATTGTCAATCAATTAGTTTCAAAATAAAAAACATTTTATTTGGAGGTAACTATGGTAAACAATACGACGAATCTAAGCCAAAAGAAACTTTTTGATCAAGAGGTCATTCAGGTAATTGAAGCGCAAAAAGAGCGCTGGCAAGGTAATACAGTAAAAGGAAAAGATGGTGAAGGGAACTATTATTCTGATTCAGGAATTCCAGTTAACCTGCTCTACACTCCCGAAGATATTAAAGATATCGATTACCTGAAAGATATTGGTTTTTCAGGAGAAGCGCCATATGTTCGCGGAGTCTACCCGAATATGTACCGCGGCAGGCTGTTTACCGTTAGGCAAATTGCCGGTTTTGGAACACCGGAGGATACGAATGAACGCTTTAAATTCTTATTAAAAAATGGTGCCACAGGGACGAGTGTTGTGTTGGATCTTCCTACAATCCGCGGCTATGATTCAGATGATCCGGAAGCTGAGGGGCACGTTGGAGCGGCAGGGGTTGCTATTGACTCAATTGAAGATATTGAGGCGTTGTATGAGGGAATTCCTATTGATGAAATTTCCAGCAATATCGTCACCCATCTCCCAAGCACAACGGTCGTGTTAATGGCTATGTTTGCGGCAATGGCAGAAAAGAAGGGAATCCCTTTAGAGAAACTTTCCGGCACCAATCAAAATGACTTCTTAATGGAAACAGCAATTGGAAGTTCGCTCGAGGTTCTACCGCCGAAAGCTTCTTTTCGATTACAATGTGATGCCATCGAGTATGCCAGTAAGAATCTTCCTAGATGGAATCCTGTAAGTTACAATGGCTACAATTTACGGGAAGCCGGAACAACCGCGGTTCAAGAAGTTGCCTGTGCCATTGCCAATGCCATTGCGACTTCAGAAGAGTTAATCAGAAGAGGGAATAAAATTGATGATTTTGCCAAACGATTATCATTTTTCTGGAATCTATTTAATGACTTCTTTGAGGAAATTGCCAAATGCCGTGCCTCTAGACTTGTGTGGCATGAAGTGATGAAGGACAGATTTAATGCGCAGCACCCTAAATCTCATCTTATGCGATTCCATGTTCAGACAGCAGGAATTACGTTGACAAAGGTTGAACCGCTCAATAATATTGCCCGATCTGCGATTCAAGGACTTGCTGCTGTATTAGGCGGTGCCCAGTCCTTACATGTTGACTCTTATGATGAAGCATATTCCGCTCCAACAGAAGAATCCGCACTTATTTCAATAAGAACGCAACAAATTATCCAAGCAGAAACGAATGTAGTAAATACCGTTGACCCGCTGGCTGGTTCCTATTTTGTTGAAAAATTAACACAAGAAATGGCCCAGCGAATTCGCGATTATATAGCTGAAATTGAATCAAGGGGCGGCTTGGTTTCGGTGGTGGAAACAGGCTGGTTGCATCGTGAAATATCTAATTTTGCCTATGAAATGCAGAAGGATATTGAGAGTGGCAAGCATAAAATTGTTGGGTTGAATTACTTCCCTACAGAACAGAGTAAAACAAAAGTAGAAGTGTTTAGGTATCCTGAATCTGCCGAGAAGCGCCAAAAAGAAAAATTAGAAAAACTCCGTCAAAAGAGAAATCAAGAAAAAGTCGAGCATGCATTAAATGTGCTGCGACAAAAATGCCATGAAGATGTTAATCTCATGCCGTATATTAAGGCAGCCGTGATCGAATATGCCACTTTAGGGGAAATTGAAGAGGTTTTTCGTGAGGAATTTGGGTTATGGCAGTTCCCATTAGCTTAGGATTCAGGTCAATCAGGAAAATAAAAGGAGGACTTCTATATGCAAGTTAAAGTTGTAATGGCGAAATTAGGTTTAGATATCCATTGGCGCGGTGCTTTGGTCGTTTCTAGAATGCTGCGGGATGAGGGGATGGAAGTGGTGTATTTAGGCAATCAATTTCCTGAACAGATTGTGGATGCAGCGATTCAAGAAGGTGCGGATGTTATTGGATTAAGTACACTCGGTGGAAATCATTTGACATTAGGGCCAAAGGTTGTCCAAATAGCCAAAGAAAAGGGTGTTGAATCCTTAGTGATCATGGGCGGGGTCATTCCTGAAGACGATATTCCATTACTGAAAGAGGCCGGCATTGCAGAAGTATTTGGCCCTGAAACTAGAATTGAAAGTATTGCCGATTTTATCCGATCCAACGTAAAGCACGGCGTTTCCTAAAGAATCGAAGGTGGTGAGAATCTTCCTCACCACCTTTGGCAGCCAAGAATTTTATTTAGCTAGAAAATTTTTAAGATACGGAAGTCAAATTAAACGTAAAGGGTGAACAATAAAATGCAAAAAACTGCTCTTTTGCAGCAATGGCCGCCAAAATATGATACTCAATATATCCCGGATGTGAATGAAAAATTTTGGTATAAAGACATAGAAACCGCTTCGAAAGAGGAACTTGATGAGTTGGTATTTTATAAATTAAAGAAAGTCATGGAGTATGCTTTTAAACATTCTGATTTCTACAAACGAAAATGGAGTAAAGTAGATTTTCATCCAGATGATATTAAGAGTTTAAAAGAATTTGACCAAGTTCCGATCACGACAAAAGCAGAGGTACGACAAGATTTACTGGAGAATCAGCCGTTTGGTTCAAATGTTTGCATTCCTTTTTCTGAAGTACATCGGATTCAAGGAACTTCAGGAACAACTGGAAAACCAACTGTCTTTTCCTTTGGCAAGGATGATTGGGAAAGGATTGCCCATCAGCACGCCCGAATTATGTGGAGTTTTGGAATGAGACCCAGTGACTTAGTGTTTATTGCCTCACCGCTTAGTCTCTATATAGGAAGCTGGGGAGCTTTAATTGGTGCTGAAAGGCTCGGGGCAAAAACCTTTCCATTTGGCGCAGGGCAGGCAGGGCAAACAGAGAAAGCAGTATCTTGGCTTAAGGAGGTAAAACCGACAGTATTTTACGGTACTCCCTCCTATGCTTTGTATCTAGCAGAAAAGGCCAAAGAATTAGGAGTTGACCCAAAAGAATTCGGTTTTAGAATATTGTTTTTTTCAGGTGAACCTGGAGCGGGAGTTCCCTCTACTAAGAAAAAAATTGAAGAGACCTTTGATGCCATCTGTATAGACTCTGGGACAATGGCAGAAGTGACGCCATGGATGAGCAATACAGAATGTGAGCATCGTAAAGGGGTTCATTTATGGCAGGATGTCGTTTATACAGAAGTAGTCGATCAACAGAGCAAAAAACTAGTTCCATACGGGGAAGAAGGAGTACCGGTATACACTCCACTGGAAAGAACCTCTCAGCCGTTAATCCGCTATTGGTCCGGAGATTTAACAACTTGGACTGATGAGCCTTGTCCTTGTGGGCGGGTCTACCCAAGACTGCCTAAAGGTATTTATGGCCGGATTGATGATATGGTCACTGTTCGGGGTGTAAATGTGTATGCAAGTTTATTGGAAAATGTAATAAGAAAAATTGACGGGCTTGGTGAAGAGTTCGTTATGATTGTTACCCGGGATAATATTATGGACGAAGTAACAATCCAATGCGAAACGTTGGGGACCAGAAGCAATCAAGATCTAAAAAAGCAAATTTCTAAGGAACTCAAACGCGAAGTCGGGGTTACATTTAATATTGACCTACTTCCAATCGGCACATTGGAAAGAACCCAATTTAAAGCGAAGCGAGTCATTGACAAACGAAACTTTAAGGAATCGTAGTACCTCCTTCATGTAAATGAATTTTTCGAAGGGTAACACAATCCATTCACTACTAATCTATTATCTATTTTCAGGAGGCCATTATGAAACTCAAAGGAAAAGTTGCTATTATAACGGGTGGAGCAAATGGGATCGGCAAAATTACGGCTAAGAAATTTTTGCAAGAAGGTGCCGCTGTTATCATCAGTGATGTGAATCCAGATGCAGGACTAACAGCAGTCAACGAGTTAGAAGAATATGGATCTATTACATTTATTCAATGTAATGTGACAGACTCAAAGCAAATTCATTTGATGGTAAATGAAACGGTCGATAAATATGGAAAAGTTGATATTTTAGTTAATAATGCTGGAATTACGATTGATGGATTGCTGACAAAAATGGACGAGGGATCATGGGAAAAGGTAATCTCTGTCAACCTAACTGGTGTGTTTAAATGTACAAAAGAAGTGGTTCCGATAATGATAGAGCAGGGAGAGGGAGTCATCCTTAATGCTTCTTCAGTAGTTGGAATTCACGGCAACATCGGTCAAACAAATTATGCTGCAACAAAGGCTGGTGTCATCGGATTAACAAAAAGTTGGGCAAAAGAATTTGGACCAAAAGGAATCCGTGTCAATGCAGTAGCACCTGGGTTTATTGTTACTGATATGACTGCTAAAGTACCACAAAAAATACTCGATTTAATGGAGGCCAAAACTCCTTTACGTAAGTTGGGTAAACCTGAAGATATTGCATCTGCGTACTTATATTTAGCCTCTGATGATGCGAGTTTTATTAATGGTACTATTCTTAGTGTTGATGGAGGTCTTGTCATCTAGAGAAACAAAAAGAATCGATTAGAGATCTAAATTTTTTAAAGGATTGCTTTTCCGCTTTAAAGCAGAAAACTATACAAATGTTAAAATTTATATAATAATAGACTTAACAAAAAATGAATAATGGAAATAGGTGCTAGTGAGTCTTTAACGACTTTTAGCTTAAAAGGGAAGTTGGTGAGAAACCAACGCGGTCCCGCCACTGTAAATGGGAGCAACCTATATTTTGTCACTGTCTAATTGGATGGGAAGACATAGGATGCGATGATCATGAGCCAGGAAACCTGCCTAATTCTTGTGCGCCAATAAACCTACGAGGATAGGGAGGTGTTGAGGCTAGTGCCCTATTACTTTTTATGAGTAATGGAAATCTAATCGTACCAACATCTTCATTAGTATGGAGATGTTTTTTTATTGCCACTAGCAGGACTTCTTTTTTGTTACTTACATTTTAACTACACAGAAAGCAGGGAGAAGAAACATGAAGAAATGGTATGCACTATTATTTGCCGTATTATTAGCAGTAGGAGTTTTAGCAGGCTGTGGGGAAAAGAAAGAGCAAGTTAAAGAGGACAATACTACTGGTGTTGAGAAAAAAGCGGAAGTTGCCTTTCCAGTTACCATTAAAGATGCATCAGGGAATGACGTCGTTTTAGAAAATAAGCCTGAAAAAATCGTCTCTTTGATCCCAAGTAATACGGAAATTGCCTACGCGTTAGGTGCTGATAAAGAAATTGTCGGTGTTTCTGATTTTGATAATTATCCTGAAGAGGTAACGAAAAAAGAGAAAATAGGCGGTATGGAAGTTAATCTTGAAAAAATAATCTCTTTACAGCCAAATTTAGTATTAGCCCATGCCTCTACTGCACATAATTCTGAAGCAGGCCTTCAGCAGTTAAAAGATGCCGGAATTGCCGTCCTCGTTGTGAATGATGCACAAAATTTTGACCAAGTGTTTGATTCTATCAGTATGATTGGTAAAGCTACTGGAGAAGCGAAGAAAGCGGACGAGCTTATTCAAGGGATGAAGGAAAAATTAGCTGAAATTAAGGAAAAGGCAAAGGACATAAAAGAAAAGAAAACCGTATTTATTGAAGTATCACCTGCGCCAGATATTTTTACAACTGGGAATAATACGTTTATGAATGAAATGTTAACCGTGATTAATGCCGAAAACCTTGCAAACGATCAAGAGGGCTGGATCCAGCTTGATCAAGAAGAGATCATTAAACGAAATCCGGATGTAATCATCACTACATATGGCGGCTATGAAGAGGCAAAACCAGCTGAGCAAGTGTTAGGCAGAAAAGGCTGGGAAAATGTCAACGCAGTAAAAAATAAGCAAGTAATCGACGTAGATTCCGATCGAGTGACACGCTCAGGTCCTAGAATCGTTGAAGGAGTAGAAGATCTTGCAAAGGCTATTTATCCAGAAGTTTTTAAATAATAAATATGTAGCTTTTCCATTAGCAGGAATTTTTCTGTTGATCTCTATGTTACTTGGTATCTCCATCGGAACTGTTTCGGTTCCGGTGGGGACGATTATTCACATTATCATGGCAAAGCTATTTGGGTTTCTTTCACTTGATTCCATTGATCCGATGTATACGAGTATTGTGTTGAATATTCGCCTGCCAAGGGTGATATTAGCGGGTCTTGTGGGAGCGTCCCTTGCAATTGCGGGGGCGGCATTTCAAGGTCTGTTAAGAAATCCGTTAGCTGATCCGTATACATTAGGGGTCTCATCCGGCGCTTCCGTCGGGGCGGTTCTGACGCTGTTCTTTCATTTATCTATCCCATTTATCGGGATATTCACATTGCCATTACTAAGTATCCTATTTTCTTTTTTGACCATTTTCCTCGTTCTTGCCTTTGCCAGGAAAATTGAACGGTCCATGAGAGTAGAAACGATTATTTTAACAGGAATTATTTTTAGCTCCTTTTTAGGCGCCTTTATTTCACTTATGATTGCACTAACAGGAGATGAGTTACGGCAAATTATTGGCTGGCTCTTGGGAAGTGTATCGATGAGAGGCTGGGAATACATAAAAATTATTTTGCCGTTTTTTGTCATTGGGTCGGCCATCCTGATGCTTAATGCAAAGGAATTAAATGCAATGTCGTTTGGGGAAGAGAGAGCACACCACCTTGGGGTCAATGTTCAAAAAAGGAAGCTCATCATTTTATCAGCCGGTTCAATTTTAACAGGAGCTGCGGTTGCCGTTTCCGGAACGATTGGATTTGTTGGGCTGGTCATTCCCCATCTTTCAAGAATCTTGTGGGGGCCAGACCACCGCTACCTTCTTCCGTTATCGATCCTGACAGGAAGTGGATTCTTAATCTTAGCCGACCTTCTGTCGCGAACGATTATTTCACCTACTGAATTACCAATTGGGGTGATAACCGCTTTAATTGGGGCGCCGGTATTTGCGGTGATCCTGCTGCAGAGAAAAAGGATGGAAAGAAGTTGATAGAAAATGCTCAGTGTTCAGCACGTTTCAGGTGGATATGGAGATGAGTCTGTATTAAAGAACATTTCGTTTGATGTAAATCAAGGGGAGTTGTTCGGGGTATTAGGGCCAAATGGCAGCGGAAAAACAACTCTGTTAAAAATGATTAGCGGGATCTTGCCGATTAAACAGGGTGAGATTTATATTAGCGGAAAAAAGCTGCAGGAATATGGCATTAAGCAGCTTGCGCAAATGGTGGCGGTTCTTTCCCAGCATTCTTCCCAAACATTCTCCTATACTGTTAAAGAAACCGTATCACTTGGAAGATATGCGCATCAAAAGGGCTGGTTTCAAACCTGGTCGGATGAGGATGAAGCGGTCGTCCAAAGGGTAATGGACCAGACCGGCATTTCCTCCTTTCAACATAAAAATATACAGGCGTTATCAGGCGGTGAAAAGCAAAGGGTATTTCTTGCCCAGGCCCTTGCCCAAGAGCCGGAAATCCTGCTATTGGATGAACCGACAAATCACTTAGACCTATCGTATCAGAAAGAATTGTTAGACCTTTTAAAGTTATGGACAATGGAAAAAGGATTAACTGTAATCTCGATCTTCCATGATTTAAATCTTGCTGGATTATACTGCGACCGCTTGCTCCTGCTCGAAAAGGGGACCATTAATATAAATCATATTCCTAACGAAGTTCTTAAAGAGGATCGAATCAGGGATGTTTATCATACAAAAATTCAAAGGCATCCCCATCCAAAGGTGGCTGCACCGCAAATGGTGTTACTGCCTGATGTAAAACAGGAAATGGAGCATATTGAAATCACTGAAGCAATGGTATGCGTTTCAAGTGAGTTTATCGAACTAGAGTCTCCAGTTCCTTTAAGAACCATGTCTTCGGGCGTGGTTGGCTCAGGGACGGGCTGGCATCAAACATTTGTCAATCGTCATGTGAGTAAGGAATATAATTGTGATGATCATCGGGCGGAGATGGCTGACTTTTTAAAAACAAAAGGCTTTGAACCGTCGGCAACAGTGGGCATGATGACAGCGGTGTATCTCGAGGATGTGTTTTACCAGCGATTCGAACAGGAGGATTTCTCGATCTTTGTGGTTGTTACCGCCGGGGTGGGAAATGCGATTGATGCGTCGAAAAGTGAGCGGCATGTCTATCAAATGACACCGGGAACGATTAATACGTGGATTTTCGTTAATGGAGAGTTAACAGAGGAAGCCTTTATTCAAAGCATTATGACCGCTACGGAAGCAAAAGTAAAGGTGATGCATGATCTTGAGGTGCTAGATGAAGTTACAGGGACCATTGC
The DNA here is from genome assembly GCF_044762155.1 of Neobacillus sp. NPDC097160. Taxonomy (NCBI): domain Bacteria; kingdom Bacillati; phylum Bacillota; class Bacilli; order Caryophanales; family Bacillaceae; genus Neobacillus; species Neobacillus sp. NPDC097160. Next base: position 34,477 of record NZ_JBIWDU010000006.1, read on the forward strand.
TACCGGGACTTCAACTGATAGTATTTTAATTGCAGCCACGCAAACCGGAAAGGTGTTAGAATACGCCGGAACGATTTCTCCGTTAGGACAGCTAATTAGTAAGGCTGTATATCAATGTACGACAGAGGCAGTTAAGAAATCGAAAAAAAGGAAACAAACATGATCGTTTATCACTTAATCGCCATTACGTTTGCTTATATCATTGATTTGTTTGTCGGAGATCCCCCTCATTGGCCGCATCCGGTAAGATGGATCGGGAAGATGATCTCCTCATTTGAAAAGCGTTGGAATCACGGACAGTCTAAGAGATGGAAGGGAGTTTCAATGCTCCTTTTTGTCTTACTGTTTGTTTTTTCTCTTGTGTTGATTTTCGTTTTAATAGGATACAAGATTCATCCACTTGTTGGGGTATTTGTAGAAAGTATCATCATTTCGACAACCATTGCGCAAAAAAGCTTGAAGGAAGCGGCGCTTGAAGTCTATGATCCGTTAAAATCCGGGGACTTAGTGGCAGCAAGAACAAAACTTTCCTATATTGTCGGCCGCGATACGGAACAACTTGATGAAAGTGAAATAGCAAGGGGAACGATTGAAACCGTTGCTGAAAATACAAGTGATGGCGTGACAGCACCTTTGTTCTGGGCACTTATTGGCGGGGCACCGCTAGCGATGGTTTACCGGGCAGCAAATACGTGTGACTCGATGGTTGGGCACATGAATGAAAGATATAAAGAGTTTGGCTGGGCATCTGCGAAATGGGATGATGTGATGAATTGGATTCCAAGTCGCCTGACAGGAATCATCATGCTGCTTGGAAAACGTCCGGAAAGGACCAGCTATCAAAAAGCTTGGGCGATCTTGTTCCGGGATGCGAAAAAGCATCCGAGCCCAAACAGCGGCTGGGGGGAAGCAGCGGTTGCGGCCATTTTAGGCATTCAACTTGGCGGCAGAAACTATTACAAAGGGATGATCTCTAATAGAGCAAAAATGGGGGAGCCTCTTAACCCGATACAATCGGATCACATCCTAAAGGCGAATGCAATTTTAGGGAGAACTGTTTTCTTATTTTTACTATTATTATGGCTCGGAGGGATGCTCGTTGAATTGGCCGTCACATGGTTCTAATCCGCAATATCAATCATTAATCTTCATTACTGGCGGTGTCAGAAGCGGTAAAAGCAGCCTCGCGGAAAAACTAGCAATTGAGCGGAAGCGCAATAAAGATGGACAATTATATTATATAGCTACTGGTGTTCCATCTGATTCAGAAATGCAAAAACGAATTGAAATGCACCAGAAAGATAGACAAACTGGGGAATATCAATGGAAAACGATCGAAAAGCCTATTCAAATTGGAACTCTTGCTGATTCTATTTCTGACAATGATATTATTTTGTTAGATTGTGTTACAACACTGTTGAATAATGAACTATTTTCTACTGAACAAACCTGGAATGGGTCCTATTTAAAACAAATTAAAGAAGATATAATTACCGGGATTATCGCGATAAAAAATCGAGCCGGCACCATGATTGTGGTTAGTAATGAAGTATTACACGAGTCCCTGATGGGCTCAGAGCTCGTCTTTTTATATGGTCGCATGCTGGGACAAATCCATCAAGATTTAGTGAGAGAAGCGGATCAAGCTATTATCGTAGAAGCAGGGATTCCAATCATTAGGAAGGGAGCAGGACAATGAAAGGAGTCATGATTCAAGGTACTGCATCAGACGTCGGAAAAAGTTTAATTGTAACGGCATTGTGCCGAATCTTCGCCAATGAGGGAGTAAAAGTTGCTCCATTCAAATCACAAAACATGTCGAATTATTCCTATCTCACGGTTGACGGAAACGAGATGAGCCGGGCACAAGGAATTCAAGCGGAAGCTGCCCGAATCCGGCCGACAGTTTGGATGAACCCGATTTTATTAAAACCAAGGTCTGATCAGACTTCAGAGGTGGTTTACCTTGGAAAAGCAATTGAAACCTTTTCCGGCAAAGAGTATCGAGACCAATTTTATGAAAAGGGGATAGAGGTAATTAAGGAATCCCTAATTCAATTAGAAAGTGAATATGAAATGGTGGTAATCGAAGGGGCTGGCAGTCCAGTTGAACTTAATTTAAACGATAGCGAAATGGTCAATATGAAGGTTGCGGAATTGGCCGATGTACCAGTGGTGCTCGTGGCTGATATTGACCGGGGTGGAGTGTTTGCGAGTATTATTGGAACACTTGATCTATTAAAACCTTCAGAGAGGCAAAGGGTCAAAGGGATCATCATAAATAAATTCCGCGGTGATCTCTCGTTATTCGAGGATGGTATAAAACTAATAGAAGAAAAAACAGGCATTCCTGTATTAGGTGTCTTGCCATTTATCGAAAATCATATGATAGAAGTTGAGGATTCATTATCAGTGGCAACCGAAATTATGATTGAAAAAGATGGATCGGATGAAAGATTTGAGAAACTTGCCGATAATATGAAGCGCCACTTAAAATGGGATCTTTTAAAAGAGATCATCCATCAATGGGGGAGAAGATGATCAAAATCTTTAAAGGATTCTTGATCAACGTTCAATTTTTTACGGCACTGCCGTTTCCCTATGAATTACCGATGGATAAGGAACACCTACGAAAGGCTGTGCAAACTTTCCCACTCCTAGGTTTAGTTCAGGGGCTAATCTATTCAAGTCTATTTTATGTGTTCAATGAATTTACACCTTTTTCTCATATAGCTGTTGCTTTCATGCTTTGGCTGACTACAATTCTTCTGACAGGAGGAATTCATCTGGATGGCTGGATGGACGCGAGTGACGCTTATTTTTCCTATCAGAATCGAGAGAAACGATTGGAAATCATGAAGGATCCTAGAACAGGTGCATTCGGGGTCCTATCACTTGTCGTTTTATTAAGCTGCCGGTTTTTATTTATTTACGAAGGTACTTTGAATGTTGAATACGTAACTTACATCTTTATAATGGGAATCCCCTTTTTGAGTAAAAGTGTCATGGGTGTCCTGCTGTTAACGGTTAAATCAGCCAAAAATGAAGGATTGGGCTCATTATTTCAAAGCGCGGCAAAGCCTCGGGTACTATGGGTTTATCCGCTGTATATTGTCTTTTTTCTCATTATTATTCTGTTATATGAAAAAAGTAGCTTTCTTTTTGCTGTATTAGTTATTGCCGCTGCCGTCTGTGTTTTCATTTTTCGTCGGAAAGCTGTGAAATGGTTTGGCGGTATTACGGGGGATGTAGTGGGAGCATCAGTGGAAGGGACTGAGTTAATTCTGTGGATGACCGTGTGGTTATTGCATTATTTCGTCATGGTGTAACAGAAGAAAATAAACGGAAAGCCTATTTAGGCTGGAATGATTCTCCCTTATTGGCTGAGTCAAGAAAAATGTCACCGTTAAAAAGCTATGAATCCTATTTTAGCAGTGATTTGCAAAGATGCCTTTCCACATCAAACCTATTCTTTCCACATCAAAAACCTATAATAATAGAAGCTTTTCGTGAAATGAATTTCGGTGAATGGGAAGGGCAAACATACGAGGATTTAAAAGAAAACGAACGCTATCGCCAATGGCTGTCAGATCCGCAGAGTGTTTATCCACCTAAAGGAGAATCGTTTCATGAGTTTACTAGGAGGGTTCAGGCTGGCTGGAATAAGATGATTCAGATCGTTCTTTCGCAACAGCTAAAGAGCTGCGCGGTCGTCACCCACGGCGGAGTCATCAGATATCTTTTATCTATATATGCACCGGAAGAGAAAGACTTTTGGAGCTTTCAGGCTCAGCATGATCAAGGGTTTGAGCTTGTTTTTACGAGAGAATCCTTAAAGGGGGACAGACGATGCACTTCATTACTGGAGGTGCCTTTAATGGCAAACGAGCCTGGGTAAGAAAGAATTATTGTGGTAAAAAGGAAGAACAATGGTTATCTGCCTATGACAGTATTCCGCTTCCAGTCAAGTTACCGGAAAACAACCATGTTGTGACCGTTCTTGAGGGAATCGAATTATGGTTGAAAGAGTTAACGAAGCAATACGATTCTGACCGCTGCCGTGAAATTTGGATTAGATGTCTTGAGGATTGGAGTTCTTGGGAAAAGGCAAAGGCGGAACGAAAATTTATTGTGATTGGCACTGATATCACAAAAGGAATTGTCCCACTGGAAGAAGAAAATCGAGTATGGCGCGATGTAACTGGGTGGGCCTATCAGGATCTAGCAGCAAAATCAGACAAAGTCGATGTCATATGGTATGGATTAAACCAAACGATTAAATAAGGAGGAATTATTGATGAGAATTTATACAAGAACAGGCGACAAAGGGAAAACAAGTATTATCGGCGGCAGGGTAGATAAAGATGATACAAGAGTAGAAGCTTACGGAACTGTTGATGAAGTAAACTGCTTTGTTGGGCAGGCAATCCAAGAACTTGATCAGGAAATTTTCAAGGATGTCCTTCATGATCTTGAAAAAATTCAACACGAATTATTTGACTGTGGCGGTGACCTTGCAAATGTTTCAGAAAAGCGAGTGATGAAGCTTCAGCAAGAATCGATTGACTACCTGGAACAAAAAATTGATGAATATATTGAAGAGGCACCAGAATTGGAACGATTTATTTTACCTGGCGGCACAAAGCCTTCTGCTTCCATTCATATTGCACGGACGGTTACAAGACGAGCAGAGCGATTGGTTGTGACGCTAATGAAGGCAGATCCAAAAACACCTGAATTAGCATTAATGTACTTAAACCGACTCTCTGATTATTTTTTCGCTTTAGCAAGGGTCATCAACGCTCGCCTGCATGTCGGTGATGTGGAATACGAGCGCAGTGCTATCGTGTTTAGAGATGGAAAGCGGAAGGAGGGTCATTGATGAAAGGAAAGATGGTAAGCTCTCTTGCCATGTTAACGGCATTGTCTGCTGTTGGCGCTGCGATAAAAATCCCTGCAATTGTAGGCAGTGTTGCGTTGGATATCTTTCCGGCCCTAATCGCCGCTGCCTTACTTGGCAGCGGTGCAGGAGCCATCGTGGCTGCATTTGGTCATTTATTGTCCGCCGTAATAGGCGGCTTTCCTTTAGGCCCGATGCACTTTTTAATCGCAGCGGAAATGGCTGTACTTGTGTGGATTTTTGGAAGATTTTATCGAAACAGCCGTAAGATTTCGGCGGTTGTGCTCTTTATACTTGGGAATGCAATTGCTGCACCGCTGCCGTTTATATTTTTAATGAATCTAGGCTTTTATTTGGCAATTGTTCCGTCCTTGCTAATCGGTTCCATCCTTAATACAGGAATCGCCATAGTGGTTATTCCACGACTTTCTTCCATGTTCTTAGGAAAGTTAGTTAAGAATGAGGTAAAACCATGAGGGATATTATCACCATTTCTTTTAATAGTGAGGAATCCCTCATAATTGCTTGTGATAATAGCGGTGCGATTGGAATGAAGCAACAGGACTCTGTTCATGTACCATACGAAACGGTTGCCTATTACTCGTTTAGAGTGGCGGTCATGGAATGTATCGCTGCAGGGGCAAACCCCATTTCTGTCATTCTCCACAACTTTTGCGGAAATGAACCATGGGAAGAGCTCTTACAAGGCATCAAAAAAGGATTACGAGAACTTGGTTTGAAGGGTGTTTCCATTACAGGCAGTACGGAAAGTAATTTTTCTTTACTACAGTCTGCAGTTGGTTTAATTGTCATTGGGCGAAAATCCACTGGGAAAAAAAAGGAGTTCCCGTTCTCTGATAAAGTGAGATTTGCCGTAATAGGGCTGCCTTTAGTTGGTAATGAAGTGATGGATCAAACGGATGATATTGCACCTCTTTCCGTGTTTTACGAGATAAGTCATGCTAACGATGTGATGATCTGGCCTGTTGGCTCAAAAGGAATCTTAGCTGAGTTAAATCAGATATTTCCAAATGAAAGGTTTAATCAGGAAATGGTGAGCACAAGCGTGGATGTTGGAAAATCATCTGGTCCGTCGACATGTTTTATAGTTGTTTACCATGTCGATCAGGAAGAAAATGTAAGAATGATTGCGGGGCGCTTTTTCCTTCCGCTACAAATAAAAAGAAGATAATAAAGAAATAGCACGCCAAATAAGGCGTGCTATTCTCTTAGGCTTTTAGCCTTCTCCACAAGTGAATCAATCCCTTTTCCAATTGTATATAATGCCTTATCCAAGCCTTTTTTCCATTCTGGGGCTTGTTCTTTTATCACAGAGCCAATTTTCTTCGCATTGTCATTCAATTCTTTGCTAATTTCCTTTGCTTGATCATTGATGCTTTTCTTATTTGGTTCCTCTCCAGCGAGTTGGGCATTAATCGAAGCCACATCAAAACTTTCTTTTGGAAGGAATGGCACAGACTCCTTCATCATTTCTTTAAAAATCGGAACAACATTGGCGGAACCCGAGCTGGGCAGGTAATGGTCTTTGTCTGTTTGGTCATAGCCAATCCATATAGCGCCAACAATATTCGGGGTATAACCGACCATCCATTGATCCTTGGTACCGTTACCATCCCCGAATGGAAGCTGGGTCGAGCCTGTTTTTCCGGCAATTTGGACATCCGGTATATGCGCCCGCTGACCTGTTCCTGATTCCACTACATTCAGTAGCATTGAAGTCATTTCGTCAGCAACCTTTTTGGATGTTACCTTTGTTGTTTTCGCCTCCCGCTCTGCGATGATTTTACCAGTCGGGCCGACAATTTTGGAAATTAAGTGACTATCCTGCCGCTTCCCGTCATTTGGAAAAGCCGTAAACGCATTCGCCATTTGCAAGGGCGAGACACCTTTACTCATGCCGCCAAGGGCAATGGCTAAATTTTTGTCTTCCTTTTCCGTAGGGATGCCAAACCGTTTTAATGAATCTAAGCCCTTATTAAGGCCAATCTCATTTAACAGCCAAACAGCCGGGACATTTAGTGAATCTTCAAGAGCCTTGTACATTTGAACCTTACCTTGAAACGTTTTCGAAAAATTTTCCGGTTTGTAATTACCGAAGGAGGTTGGTTCATCGACAAGTTCGGACGAATAGTCATAGCCATTTTCAAGGGCTGGTGTATAGACAGCAAGGGGTTTTATCGATGAACCCGGCTGTGCCCGTAATTGGGTGGCCCTGTTAAAACCGCGGAACACATGCTCACCACGGCCGCCAACAAGTGCTCTAACTCCCCCTGAGGCTGGATCCATTAGAACAGATCCGCTTTGGACTAATGTATTTCCTTTTCCTCTAGGGAACAAAGCGTTATTGCTATACACTTTTTCAAGTCCTGCTTGCAGGTTTTGATCCAATTCCGTATAAATTCGGTATCCTCTAGTTAAAATCTCTTCTTGGGTTACGCCATATTTAGAAATAGCCTCATTTAAAACAGCATCCACGTAATAGGGATATTTTCGCTCAACAAAGCTGCCGCCGCCATCATGAAGGCGAATTTTTTCCTTTTTCGCCGTGTTGTACTCTGTGGCAGAAATAAAGCCAAGCTCCTTCATCTTCCCTAAGACGACATTTCGACGTTTCATGGCCAAGTCATAATTTTTATAAGGATCAAGGTAATTCGGTGAATGGAGCAGTCCAGCTAACATCGCAGCCTCACTGATCGTTACATCTTGAATATTCTTATTAAAGTATTTTTTCGACGCACTACTGATGCCCCAGGAATTACTGCCAAAATAAACCTGATTGATATACATTTGCAAAATTTCTTCTTTTGTATAAACCTTTTCGATTTTCACCGCCAAAAATAATTCCTCTGCTTTTCGCTTATAGGTACGTTCCGGTGAGAGCAGGGCATTTTTTGTTAACTGCTGTGTTAACGTGCTGCCGCCTCCAGTAACCCTTCGGGCAAACAAGTTGCTGAAAAAGGCACGGGCAATTCCCTTCACATCAAAACCGCTATGTTCATAAAAACGTTCATCTTCAATTGCGACAACTGCATTTGGAACATATTTCGGCAATTCCTCGATTTTTACGCCTTTCGTCCGATTGGTGGCAACATTGCTTGCCACTTTACCATTATGGTCATAGATGACTGTCGGCTGACTTAGGCCTTCCTTCAAAGATTCCACATTTGCCCTTGTTGCAAGCCAGCCAAAATAGAGGATGGTCCCTAATACAACAATTAGGATTATCAATAGGATGATTTGCGTTAGATGTTTCTTTTTCCAAAAACGGACGATCATATCCCGAAATGTGTGTAATTTCTCCATACTTTCTCCTTACTTTCAAAAAGGAATTTTCGCTTTATCTATTATAAGTTTTCTGTATAAAAAAGACCAATATTAGTCTTTTTATACAATAAATTAAATTAAAAGCAACCGTGGCATTCGTGGACAATCATTTTCTAGGGCAAGCATATGTTAATAGAAAGAATATTAGGAAAGGGATGGGAAAATGATTAACTGGAAAGTCCGTTTTAAAAATCGGAACTGGGTGATCGCGTTTGTTTCACAAATTTTGATCGTAGCGCAAATGGTGTTAGCAGGCTTAAATTCTTTAGGACTGATTGATTTTCAATTAACCGATGCCATTCAAAATTCTATTTTAACGTTTGTAAATGCCATTTTTGTATTGTTATCCATGTTAGGAATTGTTCAGGACCCGACAACCAAAGGGTACGGTGACAGCGAGCGGGCGTTAAAGTATAAGGATCCAAATTAAGCGAAAGAGTCAGTTCCACGTGGATCTGACTTTTTTTATGAGTAAAAAATGGAAAATTTCTTTACTTTGGATAAATAAATTGTTTAACTAGTTAAATAGACTAAAAATTGCGAGGAATTTCAGATGGCAAGTATTAAAAACTATATTGGACAGTTCCATCCGATTGTCTGGGTTTTATTAATTGGTACCGTGTTAACAAGGGGCTCCGCCTTTATGACGCTGCCATTCCTATCAATCTATTTATCAAGGCATATGGATCTTTCGCCCATTATTATCGGTTTAACTGTTGGGATGAGTCCGTTAATGGCAACAGCAGGTGGATTTATTGGCGGCCATTTATCAGATCGGTTTGGCCGAAAACCGATTATGCTTACGGCATTGTTTACGTTAGCTTTTGTCTATTATGGGTTTACGATTGCTGCCGGCCAAGGCTGGTTTATCCTGTTAAATGCTCTAAACGGGCTTTGTACATCATTCTTTGAACCAACATCACAAGCATTGATGGCGGATTTAACGGATAAGGAAAAAAGGATGAAGGTTTACTCCTTACGCTATACAGCGATAAATATGGGAGCATCCGTCGGGCCGTTGCTTGGAGCGTATTTAGCAAATACTTCGGCAAAATTATCATTTGCTATTACTGGGACGACCTATTTTATTTATGCGATTGTCTTGGTTTACTTTATACAGCGATTGGTAATTCCACATAAGGAACAAAGTAAAAAGACAGTATCCATTGGTGATGCTTTTCGGATTATTAAAACAGATAAGTCCTTAAGGTATTTAATCATTGGAATCATTTTGGTTAATATGGGCTATGTTCAAATTGACTCAAATTTGCCACAAATATTAGAAGGAAAGCTAGAAAATGGTGTGGTTATTTTTTCAATGCTCATTACGATTAATGCTCTGATGGTCGTATTTTTGCAGATCCCGATCAGCCATGTTGCTGAAAAATTTAAATTAATGCAGGTCATGGTGGTTGGAGCATTTTTTATAGCTGCAGGATTAATCTGTTTTAGCTTTGTAAATGGCTGGGTGGTAGCAATTCTTGCTATGGTTTTATTGACCGTGGGCGAAATTTTGATTTTCCCTTCCAACAGCATGATGATTGATACACTTGCCCCGGAACATATGCGTGGCACCTATTTTGGAGCGGCCCAATTCCGCAAGATTGGGAACTTTCTCGGACCGGTAATTGGCGGCTATCTTCTTAGCCATTACCAAGGACAAATGATGTTTTGGGTATTGGCCATCATCGCGCTTGGAAGTATCATTTTCTTCACCGCAGGAAATAAATCCAGATTCACAAGTGCAGAAAGTACAATATAAACAGTAGATGAGAGGTTTTTTATAGTGAGTCGTAAAAATGTCCACAATTTGGTAAATGTTTGATACAATGGTAAAAGAAATAGTTTAATAGCTTAATTGACAGTACTTCTATTTTTAGGATAAATCATCCTTTTGAAAAGGGGCCCTGGAAAATGTCGTATTGGATGACAACTACTGCATTATTTTTCGGCTTATTCATAGTGATCGAGGAATCCATCTATTATTTTTGGAATCGATATGTATACGGTCCGAATGAAGAAAGAAAAAGAAAATGGAAGGAAAGAGCCAAAGCTATTTTACGTATCTTCAAGCGAAAACAGTATATAGATATACAAGAAACGAATAACGAAAAGAGCCCGCAATAATTGCGGGCTCTTTTCTGTTGAACAGACCCGCTAATGGAATATTAATTTGACGGGGGCTGGCTCTGTTGTTTTTTCTTTTTAAGGAATGACGTTAGGGATTGTCCAAGAAAAAATAGGATAAATAAAATGACAATAATATATTCCGCCGGCTCCATTACCCGAAACGGATTTATTGTTTTCCAAATGATTCCTTTCGGGGTGGTACCGATTAAAAGATCCAATAAAATCATGAGAGCAAACATCCCAATTGCTAATAAAGTAGCCACGAAAAACTGCTTCAATAATTTCACCTTCAATCCAATTATGTTTATTGTTTTGAATTCATGAAGTCTTTATACGGAAAGTTTCTTGGATGAAATGGATATATCAGAGCATGTTGGGGAAAATACCCAATATGAAATGTTAAGTGGGGTGGAGCTTATGTCAATTTTATCGAATATGTTGAAAAAGAAGCAGAAAAAGAGACAAAACGATAATTACCGGCAAAAGCAAGATCCACAAAAACCGGAGGATTTATCTATCCTGAGGGATTGTCAAGATAATATGACCCAAATTAAGCAAGAGTTTGGGAACAGTACGGATATAGTCTTCCGTGAATTTACATTTGACCGAAAAAGAGGAACTTGCGTTTATGTAGATGGTTTAGTGAATGAAGAATTGATTAGTGAATATTTTATTGAGTCTTTATTGGACAGAGAGTTCGACAACCTTCACGATTCCTTTCAATTATTGGCAGAAAAATCGGTAAATCTGGGGAATATTCAGATTATCACCGACTGGAATCAGGTTTATGATTCTCTGCTATCCGGAAATAGTTTATTTTTTTTAGATGGCTATAACAAGGCCGTTAATGTGGAAACAAAGGGCTGGGATAAGCGCTCAATCACTGAGCCTTCCACCCAATTAGCCATCCGTGGTCCCAAGGACTCCTTCACAGAAACATTAAGAACGAACACAGCTTTAATCCGACGAAGAATTAAAAGTCCGAATTTATGGTTAGAGACCATGAAAATTGGCAGGGTGTCACAAACTGATGTTGGGATTATGTATCTGAAAGGGATTGCGAATGAAAAAATTGTCCAAGAGATAAAAGAGCGCTTAAAACGAATCAACATGGATTCAATCCAGGCTTCCGGATATGTGGAACAATTGATTGAAGATCAATCATGGACAACATTTCCCACAACGTATTATTCCGAAAGACCGGATGTCGTTAGTTCACATATACTTGAAGGCAGGATTGCCATTATTGTTGATGGTACCCCATTTGTTGTCACTGCTCCGGCGATTTTTATTCAATTTTTCCAAGCTCCTGATGATTATTACTCACGATTTGATATTTCAACTGGCATTCGAATTTTAAGAATTTTGTCCTTCTTTATTGCATTAATTGGACCGGCTGTCTATATCGCCGCGACAACCTTTCACCAGGAGATGATTCCAACCACAATGGCGATTGCAATTGCGGCGCAAAGAGAAAATGTACCTTTCCCAGCCTTTATCGAGGCATTAATAATGGAGATTCTTTTTGAAATATTAAGAGAGGCTGGTTTAAGGCTTCCAAGAGCTGTTGGTCAGGCTGTTTCTATCGTTGGAGCGCTTGTCATTGGACAAGCGGCAGTGCAAGCCGGTATCGTGTCACCTGTAATGGTAATCGTAGTTTCACTTACAGCCATTGCCAACTTTTCCACACCAAGTTTCGCCATGGCTATTGCAGCCAGGTTAATTCGTTTTGTCCTGATGGGCCTTGCAACAGTATTGGGTTTCTATGGAGTCATGTTGGGTCTAATGTTTATGGCCATCCATTTATGTTCATTACGTTCATTTGGTATCCCATATATGATGCCTTTAGCACCTTTCAATATAAACAATCAACAGGATGTGTTTGTTCGTTTTCCGATATGGGCAATGAAAAATCGGCCAATGTTTATCAGTAAAGGGAATATCGCCAGGACTGGAGAGAATCAAAAACCGGGCCCGCCAAAACAAGAGGAAAATAATCAAACTTCAAATGGTGAATCATGATGAGAAAAATTTTTGTTATTCCCTTACTTGTGGTACTGCTTTTACCTATCCTTAGCGCCTGCTGGAATCAAAAGGAATTGACCGATCTAGCCTTTGTTATGGCAATGGGAATTGACAAGGGTGAACATAAAAAGTTTGATGTATCGTTTCAAATTGTGAATCCTGGAAATGTGTCATCCGGTCAAAATGGTGGGGGACAAGGACTGCCAATTGCCGTTTATAAAAGCTCCGGGGACACGTTAACAGAGGCTGCCAGAAAGGCGACTAAAAAAATTTCACGCCGCTTATATTACGCACATACTAATTTAATTGTCGTAAGCGAAGAAGTGGCAAGAAATGGCCTTCTTGACATTATAGATGCATTGGACAGGGATCCGGAATTTAGAACCACAACAGAGCTCGTGGTCATGAGAGGTGGTTCCGCAGAATTATTGGTGTCTGCACTTGCAAACCTTGATAAAATGCCAGTCAATAAAATTACCAAAGAGATTAAAGCGACAGAAGCGATGTTTGGCGAAAATATGAGCATCAATATCGATTATTTCCTGGAAGGGCTTGTCAGTAAAGGAAAAGAACCCATTGTTAATGGGTTTAAAATCACCGGTAACAAGGATATGGTAGGGGCGGCAAACGAACTGCAGCATACAAGAACTGAGGCTGTGATTGCCGCTGATGGATTAGCCATTTTTAAAAAGGGAAAATTAGTTGGCTGGATTACTCGCGAAAAGGCTCGTGGCGTGATTTGGATTTTGGATCGGATAAAAAGCACTGCTGTGAATATAGATTGGAACGGCAAGAAAGATGCGATAACAATGGCCCTATTAAGAAGTAAAACAAAGGTTTCAGTAAAGATTAAAAATGAAAAGCCAGTGATCCATATTGCGATTGAAGATGAGGGCTGGATTAGCGAAGCGAATACAAATGTAGACTTAATGAATCCAACTGAGATAGAGAAAATTGACAGACTGATTGAAAAAGAAATAAAAAGGCAAATTTTAGCTACAGTAAAAGAAGCACAAAAAATGAAGGCTGATATTTTGGGGTTTGGTGAAAGTGTTCACAGGAAGGACCCGAAGCTATGGAACAAATTAAAAGAGAATTGGGGCGACCATTTTGCGAACCTTGAAGTAACGGTGGAGGTTAATTCCTTTACCCGCCGCGAAGGGATTCGGACAAAGCCGTTCTGGTCAGATTTTAATAAATGACCCTTAGAAGAGGGGAAAACGCAATGGAGAAGGCAAAAATCAAAGCATCGCAAATGTTTATATTAGTGGTCCTGTTTGAAATGGGGAGTGCGATTCTTATAGTTCCGGGATTTGCGGCAAAACAAGACGCATGGATCGCTATCTTGTTAGGGTTAGCTTGCGGTTTACTAATATTTCTCATTTATTACCAGCTTTATACCTATTACCCTGAATTGCCATTTACGAGTTATGTTCAAGAAATTACCGGGAAATGGATTGGCAGGCTGCTAGGACTGTTGTATATCATCTATTTTATGTACTTTGCTACAAGGGTATTGCGTGATTTTGGAGAATTGTTAACGACTACAATTTATTTTAATACCCCGCTCATCGTTATTAATTCGTTAATGATGCTAACAATTATATATGGCGTACGTAAGGGGATTGAAGTGATGGCAAGAGTGGGGGAACTATTTTTTGGTGTCATCTACCTGATGGCATCGGCTGGATTCCTTCTCATTCTCTTTTCAGGATTAATTCATCTCGAAAATCTCCAACCAGTGTTAGAGTTTGGCTGGAAGCCTGTATTCATCACATTTCTTAGGGAAACGAACTTGCGTCCATTTGGAGAAATGATTGTTTTTACGATGCTGCTACCCTATTTAAATGATAAAAAAAAAGTAAAAACTGCTTGTATGTTCGGGATGATTTTAGCGGGAATTAATGTTACCATCACGGCTGTCATAAATGTGGCTACGTTAGGGGTGGATCTGTTCGAACGCTCAAATTTCCCGCTGCTAACCACTATCGGTAAAATTCAATTGGCAAATTTTATTGAACGATTGGATGTTCTATTTATGCTTTATTTAGTGATCGGCGGTTTCTTTAAAATTTCAATATTTTTCTACGCAGCGGTAGTCGGAGCAACAGACCTGTTTCACTTTAAAAACCATCAGAAGCTAAGTTTTCCCATTGGTTTAATTATCCTGTTAGCCTCTGTAACGATTGCATCGAATTATGCGGAACATATTCAAGAGGGGATAAAGATGGTACCCGTTTATATTCAATGGCCGTTTCAAATTATCATCCCCACCCTATTACTCATCATTGCCTTCTTCCGAAATCGAAAGAAAAAAACAATAAGCTCATAAGGCAGCCTGTTGTTATGTTTCAATGATGCAATTTCATTTGATTGATTGGTAGGATAATCTGTACGGTTCTCCCTTGATTCGTACATAGACGTTTTGGTCTGATCTTAATAATTGGCCCTGGGAAAAGGGGATAACGCAATGGAAAAGGCAAAAATCAAAGCATCGCAAATGTTTATATTAGTGGTCCTGTTTGAAATGGGCAGTGCGATTCTTGTGGGCCTCGGGGTTTCGGCAAAACAAGATGCGTGGATGTCCATGCTGTTAGGTTTAGCAGGGGGCTTAGTGCTATTTCTCGTTTATTTTCAGCTTTATAAGTATTATCCAACACTGCCATTTACGAGCTATGTGCAAAAAATTACCGGGAAATGGATTGGATGGCCGCTTGGCCTTTTGTATATCATCTATTTCATCTATTGTTCGACAAGAGTATTGCGTGATTTTGGTGAATTATTAACAACGACCATTTATTTTAATACCCCGCTCATTGTCATTAATTCCTTGATGCTGCTTACAATCATATATGCGGTTCATAAGGGATTTGAAGTGATTGCACGAGTGGGGGAACTATTTTTTGGTGTCATCTATTTGATGGCATCGATTGGCTTCCTTCTCATTCTCTTTTCGGGATTAATTCATCTCGAATATCTTCAACCAGTTTTAGAATATGGCTGGAAGCCTGTGCTCATCACATTTTATAGGGGAACTATCACCTTTCCATTTGGTGAAATGGTCGTTTTTACCATGCTGCTTCCTTATTTAAATGATCATAAAAAAGTAAAACTTGCTTGTATGGGCGGGATGATTCTAGCCGGAATTAATGTAACGATCACTTGTGCCATAAATGTAGCGACGTTAGGGGTAGATCTATTTCAACGTTCTAATTTCCCGCTGCTAACCACTATTGGTAAAATTCAATTGGCTAATTTTTTTGAACGACTAGATGTTTTGTTTATGCTTTATATAGTCATCGGCGGTTTCTTTAAAATTTCCATATTTTTCTATGCAGCTGTGATCGGAGCGACAGACCTATTTCGCTTTAAAAACCATCAGAAGCTAAGTTTCCCTATTGGGTTAATTATCCTGATAGCCTCTGTAACAATCGCGGCGAATTATGCAGAACATATCCAGGAAGGGTTACGGGTGGTCCCTGTTTATTTGCATTGGCCATTTCAAATTATCATTCCCACCCTATTACTCATCATTGCCTTCTTCCGAAATCGAAAGAAAAAAACAACAAGCACATGAAACCACTTGTTGTTTTTTAATTTATATGCCCTTTCTGACTAAGGGGCAGGGTCATGGAAACCGTGGTTCCATGATTTCTTTGACTTTCAAAACGGATGGTGCCTTTGTGGGTTTGAACAATTTTATAGCTGACCGTTAGGCCTAAGCCAGTCCCTTTTTCCTTCGAAGAGTAGAATGGCTCGCCAATTTTAGCTAACCTTTCCTTCGAAATACCACAGCCATTGTCTTTTACTGTAA
This sequence comes from Neobacillus sp. NPDC097160, assembly GCF_044762155.1. Lineage (NCBI taxonomy): Bacteria > Bacillati > Bacillota > Bacilli > Caryophanales > Bacillaceae > Neobacillus > Neobacillus sp. NPDC097160. Next base: position 50,691 of record NZ_JBIWDU010000006.1, read on the forward strand.
TTAAAACCTGATTATTCTCAACCAGTTCGAGGCCAATCGCTACGTTCCCGCCATTGATTGACGCTTCAATTGCATTCTTAATAATATTGATAAACAATTGCTTGAGCTGATTTGGCTCACATTCAAGATGGATGCCTTGTTCCGGAAAAATGGACGCCATTTGAACATTGTAATAGCTAGCTTCAGTTCTTAATAATGAAATGACATCATTTAATAGTTTTTGAATTTCTGCTTTGGTAAATTTAAGATGCTGCGGTTTAGCTAAAAGCAGGAGTTCACCAACAATGTGATTGATTCGATTTAATTCATCTAACATGATTTGATAATAAAATTGGTGCTTGGCATCTTCCACTTGCAACAATTGGACAAAACCCTTTAAGGAGGTTAAAGGATTGCGAATTTCATGTGCCACACTAGCGGATAATTCTCCGACAACAGAAAGTTTTTCTGTTCTTCTTAGACGCTCCTCAGTTTTCCTTAAGGTGGTGACATCCCTGCCATACCCGATAATTCCTGTTATGTTGCCATTGATAATGATAGGAAGTGACGTACATTGTAAAGTAATCGCATTTCCATTCACATGTGGAATTGTTATTTCATACATGACCGGCTTACCTTCTTCTGCAACCGAGGAAATAAAGCGGTGCAAGAATCTTTTATACTTTTTCGGTAATAGGATTTTAACATTTTTCCCGATCATCTCTTCACGATTGAAGCCAGTAATAACATCAAAGTGTGGGTTTAGATTTGTAATTTTTCCATCCAAATCCAACATATAAACGATATCCGGACTGTACTCAAATAAGGATTTATATTGCTGCTGGCTTTCTGCTAATTGTCTTGCCATTTCCTTTTTTTCTGTAATATCCCGTCCAATAATGACCAATCCTTGTCTTGATCCATCAGAATGGAATAGTGGGACTTTGATGGTATCAAATATTTTGGTTGAACCGTCAGGAACGTGAAGGTATTCCTCGATACGGGTAAATTCACCATTTTTCCATGCTTCTTCATCCGAAATTTCACAGTACCTAAGGGCATCGGCATAAACCTCTGAATATCCCGCTAATTCTGAGTCCTTTTTCCCGCGATAATCTACATGTTCAAGCTGGAATAATTGCAAGCCAAAATCATTCGCTTCAATCCATCTACCATCGCCGTCTTTGAAATTAACAAAGTCAACCATTGAATTAATTAACGTGGATAAACGTTGTTGATCCTCGCGAGAAACAGATAATTCTTGTTTTTTATCGAGAAAAAAATAAATGAACCCACCCGTGACAAGGATATAAAAGATTTCTTTCGATCTCTCAACAATCGGAATGAGAGAGGAAGGTACAAATTGTTCGATTAAATAATTTGAACCATATATCCAAATTAAACTAGTAATGAAGTAAAGGATAACGAGCTTTTTTTTGCTCATGAAAATCTCCAATTCTTTCAAGGAAGCAACGTGTCCAAGAATGTAAGAAATATTTTTCTTCTATTGTATATAGTACTAGAAATTGAATTAATTTGGAATAATGCATTTTTGGAAAATCCTTTTGGAGATAATATAATGAGAAACAGTGAAAATGGTTCGAAAAACATCACTGCTTTATTTTGCGATTAAACGATTCTTTTGCCAAGGATAAGTAAATCTCTTTCGACGCCATCCAATTCTGCCACATTCGGAAGGTGTGCCCACTTTTCAAAACCAAAGCTATTGAAAAGTTTAATACTTGGTTCGTTATGTCCAAAAATAAACCCAAGTAATGTCTTGATTTCAAGCTTTGGGCAGGCGTCAATGGCTTTTTGAATAAGATATTTGCCAAGTTTTTTACCACGAAAATCGTGATGAATATAAATACTGATTTCTGCTGTTCCATTATAAGCGGGTCTGCCGTAAAACGATTGAAAGCTTACCCATGCGCAAATTCTGTCGTCCATCTCCACAACCCATAATGGACGAAAAGCAGGAGAATGATCGTTGAACCAATGCATCCTGCTTTCTACAGATACTGGCTCTAAATCTGCTGTAACCAATCTACCTGGAACGGTTGAATTGTAAATATCTATTATGATTGGTATATCACGTATTTCTGCATCTCTAATTGTGAATTCTTCAAACATTCTCATGCCACTCCCAAAAATTATGTAGTTAGATTTTATAATATAGGTCGGAGGGTACAAATTCAATAAAAAAAGAAAGACCCTTTCCCGAAATAGTTTCCGTGAAGGGTCTTTTCTTCAAATGGATACAACTTCCCTTGCAGCCACTTTTCGTTTCGATGCCAAGATGTTTACCAACGGTGGGCCTTGGCATTGCTCCTTAAGATGATCGCATTTTGCGTCAATTGAGTTTGTCCATTTACTTGTGACCTGGCAAACCTTCGACGCGTCGTATTTTGGTGAAAGAGTTCTGAGTGCGGATCTAATTGATCTTTGTAGCTCATAAAAAATCACCTCATCATAGGATACTTTGAAACGATGATATTCGTAATGAATATCATCTTTATCATTTGTAAAAAGGCAGGAAAATAACCAAGAAAAGAAAATTTAATTAAAATTACCCTTGTATTATCTGAAATTTCGGAATAAAATTAAACTAACATACTAACCGGTAGGTATGCGTATGGTGATTCATGCATATTCTTTTTAAGAATTAAAAGCTAGATTTCAAGAATAAGAATGGAGTGAATGGCATGCATTTGCGTTTGACGGATGAACAAAAAATGGTCCAGAAAACAATTAGAAGATTTGTTGAAAAAGAACTCATTCCACTTGAAAACGATGTCTTACGAAATGAACGGGAAGGCAAACCAAGTCTCCCGCCCGGAAAGCTAAAAGAGCTGCAATTAAAGGCAAAAGAAGCTGGGTTTTGGGGAATTAACACACCTGAAGAGTATGGCGGTGCAGATCTTGGTCAAATGATGATGGCGATCGTCTTAATGGAAATCTCCAAAACATTTGTACCATTTCAGTTTGGCGGCTCAGCAGATAATATTCTTTATTACGGTAATGATGAACAAAAGAAAAAATATTTACTTCCAACCATTAACGGCGAAAAGAAATCATGCTTTGCCATGACCGAGCCTGGTGCAGGGTCTGATACCAGAAATATTAAAATGGCCGCTGTGAAGGATGGAAATGAATGGGTATTAAATGGGGAAAAGACCTTCATTACTGGAGGCAACGAAGCAGACTTTGTCATGGCAATCGCGATTACGGATAAGGATTTACACCAATCAACAAATGGACGTGAAGGCGTAACGTGCTTTATTGTGGATCGTGACATGGGCTGGAAATCCGAGTATATACATACGATGGGAGAATGGGGTCCTGCCGGCTTAGTATTCGAAAATGTCCGCGTTCCGGAAGAAAATATTCTTGGTGAATTAAACAAGGGCTATAATCTCGGCCTTGAATGGATTGGTTTTGCAAGATGGGTTGTTGGTGCAAGGGCAGTCGGTGCCGCTGAACGATTATTACAAATGGCGATTGACTATGCAAAAGAACGGATAACCTTTGGGAAACCAATTGCGGAACGGCAGGCAATCCAATGGCAGATTGCGGACTCAGCCGTGGAAATTGAAGCAGCCAAATGGCTGGTTTTAAATGCAGCCTTTACGCTTGATAACGGCGAAGATAATCGTCACTTAGCTTCGATGGCAAAATTATATGGCGCCAATATGGGTAACAATGTCGTCGACCGAGTCCTGCAAATTCATGGCGGAATGGGGTACACAAGGGAATTACCGATTGAGCGCTGGTACCGTGAGGCAAGGCTTTGGAGAATTTACGATGGCACCGATGAAATTCAACGAATGATTATTGCTCGTAACCTTATAAAAGGTCATGTGAAGGTTGGGCAATACGTTTAAACATATACTGTATGCATTTTCTATTCAATTTTTTATTTCGGGAGGAAGAAAAATGACAGGCAGATTTGCAGGGAGAGTTGCATTTGTAACGGGCGGCAGCCGTGGAATTGGAAGAGGAATTGTAGAGCTTTTGGCACAAGAAGGGGCAAAGGTGGCCTTCATCGATTTAAATGAAGAAGCATTAAGCGAAACCACAAGCGAATTAAAAGAAAAAGGATACGAAGTCTATTCAAAGGTCGCAAATGTTGTCGAGGCGGAACAGGTGGAAAGCGCCGTTAAAGAAGTTTACGAGACGTTTGGGTCTGTTGATATTTTGGTCAATAATGCAGGGGTGATCCGTGATAATATGTTATTTAAAATGACGGATTCCGATTGGCAAACGGTTATGGATGTGCATTTAAAGGGATCCTTTAATGCCGCCCGTGCCGTGCAAAAATATATGGTTGAGCAAAAATATGGGCGCATCATCAATATTTCTTCTACTTCTGCACTTGGAAATCGCGGCCAGGCCAATTATGCTGCGGCAAAAGCAGGATTGCAGGGCTTTACGAAAACATTGGCGATTGAATTAGGAAAATACGGAATCACCGCAAACTCCGTTGCACCTGGTTTTATTGAAACCGAAATGACGAAGGAAACAGCTGCAAGAATTGGGGTTCCTTTTGAGCAATTAATTCAAGCAAGTGTTGCTGCAATCCCGGTCGGCAGAAGCGGGAAGCCGGCGGATATCGCCAATGCTGTTGCTTTCTTTGCTGACGAGAAATCATCCTTCGTTAATGGTCAAGTTATTTATGTTGCAGGCGGTCCGAAAAATTAATTTCGTAATGAGGTGAAGTTGAATTGTTCAAAGATCAAATCGGCAAGCAATCGAACAAGGTGAAAAATGTCGTCGAAAGAGGTGCCGTTAAGAAATTTGCGGAAGCCATTGGAGACCTTCATCCGATCTATTTTGATGAGGATACCGGAAAACTTTCAAGGTATAAAAACAATATTGCACCGCCGACCTTCCCAAGGGTATTTGACTATGGTGTGATTGCAGGAATGAACCTGCCAAATAAAGGACTGATTCATGGTGAACAAACATTCCATTACGAAAGGCCTTTATTGGTTGGGGAAGAAATTTACTGTTATTCAATCGTGAAGAAGTATTTTGAGAAAAAAGGGAACTTTGGTGAGATGGGGTTTCTCATTTTGGAGAGCTTTGGCGAAGATTTGACGGGAACGACCATTTTTAGTTCGTCTTCAACGATTGTCATATCTGAAGCTGTGAGGAAGGTGTTAACTTGATGAGTATATCGGCGGAATTACAAGTCGGTGAATTGCTAAAGGAAATTCAGCTTGAGCCTGTCTCCAGGCTGGACTTGATTAAATATGCAGGTGCTTCAGGCGATTTTAACCCGATTCATACAATAGATGATGAGGCGAAAAAGGCGGGCTTGCCGGGAATTATTGCCCATGGCATGTGGACGATGGGAAATTTGGCGAAGCTATTTACCGAATATTATGAGGATGGCTTTATTCAGGATTACTCGATTCGCTTTAAAGGGATGGTATTTTTAAATGATGTCGTTACCCTCAAGGCAACAGTAAAAGAAAAACAGGATCAGACGCTAAGGTTTACTGTCCAAGCAGTTAATCAGCAGGGCAATGATGTTTTAAAAGGTGAGGTAGTATTTCACCAATATTAGATTGTATGAGAATGATTGGCATCGTACAAAAGATCCCAGCACCAATAAGGCCTTCCCTTTTGCTGCTGGGCTTATTTTTGCCGTGAAGGCGGGCAGATGTTCGTTGGATTGAATATTCTAAAAATTTTTACAACACACCAACTAGTTTGTATGTTAAAAGGAGTGAGTAGAATGAATTTCAGTTATTCCGTAAAGGTAAATGAGTATCAGAAAAAACTGACAGCATTTATGGAGGAGTATATTTATCCAAACGAAAAGCTCTATCAAGAGCAGATAGATATAAATGACCCTTTTTCAAAAATCCCTCCAATTATGGAGGAGCTAAAAGAGAAAGCAAAACAGCACGGATTATGGAATTTATTTTTACCAGAGAGTGAGTATGGTGCCGGTCTAACCAATACAGAATATGCACCACTATGTGAAATAATGGGCCGGTCAGCGATTGCCCCGGAGGTTTTCAATTGCGCCGCCCCAGACACTGGAAATATGGAAGTTCTTGTCCGTTATGGAACCGAGGAACAAAAGGACAAATGGCTGAGACATTTATTAGAAGGGGAGATTCGTTCTTGTTTTTCGATGACGGAACCAGATGTGGCCTCATCAGATGCAACAAATATTCAGTCTAGTATTGTCCGCGATGGTGAGGAATATGTTATTAATGGATCAAAATGGTGGTCATCAGGTGCAGGGGATCCGCGCTGTAAAATTGCGATTGTTATGGGGAAGAATGATCCTTCTGCTCCCACACATGAACAGCAATCAATGATTCTTGTCCCACTTGACGCACCTGGGGTGACCATTAAAAGGGTATTACCGGTCTTTGGCTATGACCATGCCCCACACGGTCATGCAGAAATTGAATATAAAAATGTTCGCGTACCAGCGTCCAATATGCTGTGGGGTGAAGGAAAAGGCTTTGCCATCGCTCAAGGGCGGCTTGGGCCAGGAAGAATTCACCATTGTATGAGAACAATTGGAGCGGCGGAACGGGCCCTTGAGGAATTGTGTAAGCGTGTTCAGAGTCGGATTGCCTTTGGGAAAAAACTTTCTGAGCAAGGGGTGATCCAGGAGTGGATTGCTGAGGCAAGAATTGAAATTGAACAAGCAAGATTGCTCACGCTCAAAGCAGCTTACATGATGGATACTGTTGGGAATAAAGAAGCAAAGGCAGAAATTGCGATGATTAAAGTGATTGCCCCTAATATGGCCCTGAAGATTATTGATCGGGCAATTCAAGCCTTTGGGGCTGCAGGTGTTAGCGAGGATACGCCGCTTGCTGCAAGTTGGGCGAATATCCGGACATTAAGATTGGCAGATGGTCCAGATGAAGTTCATAAGCGTGCGATTGCCAGATACGAATTAAAAAAATACCGATGATTTTTATAGAAGGGGGCATTGTCCATGCATGTAAGTAAGCTGTTTGATTTATCTGGTAAAGTAGCGATTGTAACAGGCGGAGGAAGGGGTCTTGGACAGCAGATTGCTGAAGGATTTGCTGAAGCTGGGGCGAACGTGGTGGTCTGTTCGAGGAGAGTCGAAGCCTGTGAGGAAGTAAGTGAGAGCTTGAAAAATCTTGGGGTTGAGAGCATTGCCTTAAAATGTGATGTAACCAACCCTGCGGATGTTAATCATGTCGTTGAATGTGTTATGGAAAAGTTCGGGAGAATTGATATTCTCGTAAACAATAGCGGTGCTACCTGGGGAGCCCCGGTTGAGGAGATGCCGCTCGAGGCTTGGCAAAAGGTAATAAATGTGAATGTGACCGGTACATTTTTAGTGTCCCAGGCGGTCGGAAAAGTGATGCTTGAACAAAAATCAGGAAAAATAATCAATATTGCATCGGTTGCCGGATTAAAAGGCAGTAACCCAAAATATATGAATGCCATTGGCTATAACGCTAGTAAAGGTGCAGTCATTACCTTTACAAAGGATTTGGCTGTAAAATGGGGACCGCAAGGAATTTATGTAAATGCGATTGCACCTGGATTTTTCCCAACGAAAATGTCCAAAGGGCTGCTAGACCAGGGCGGTGAGGCGATTTTGGAAGGCACGCCGCTGCGAAAATTTGGCTCCGAAACGGATCTTAAAGGGGTTGCCTTATTTTTAGCAGCACCGGCATCGGATTTTGTCACTGGCGACATTGTGGTTGTTGATGGCGGCGCACATGCGATGTAGGGGGATTCTGTCTTTCTTTCATTGACAGTGAAGAGGGAAAAAGTGCTCACTCGGTAAATGAAAGGTGTTATGCGCCAGAAAGTGGTTTAATGTTTATTTCACCCGTAAGGAGAGACGCAAAATGGCGATTATTAAAAAAAAACACAATACTTAATAGAAAATGGAATTACGAAAGCGACGGAGCAGGTGCAAATGGTTAAACAAATTAACTATTAAACAAAAAAGCCAAACTCTACCATCCAGGGTGAGTTTGGCTTCTATAAAAATTTTCTATTTCGTAAGATTAAGATATTCACTTTCTTAATTAGCACGAAGAATGACAATTGTCACACGTCGATTTTCCTGCCGATGTTGGTCTGAATCATTAGGGTATAGTGGGTGTGATTCTCCGTATCCTGTAAATTGGAGCCGGTTGCCTGCTATATTTTTCGATTCAAAATAGTAGAGAACGCTTAGGGCTCTTGAAGAGGATAACTCCCAATTTGAGGAGAAACCGGACTTTCCAACAGGAACATTATCGGTATAACCCTCAATACTAATTGGATTTGGGACGGTATTAATTAAACCAACCAAACCATCCAATGTTTGAAAAGAATTCGGTTTAAGGTCAGCTTTTCCGGAGTCAAATAAAATGACTTCCTGTAAAGTGACTTCCACACCTCTTTTGGTATCGGCGAGAGTAATTACCGCTTTAAGACCATTGTCGGCTATATATTTTTGTAATTTTTCCTTCAAATTATCAAGTTCAATCTCTTCTTTACTTTTGCGTGGCTCATCATTTTGAACGGGTTCCTGTTTTTGAGGAACTGCTGCTGTGCTTTTTGATGACGGAATTGGTGCAAGGCCTTTTTGATTATTCTCAACTTTGGTCCCTGTTAACTCTGATTTTAGTGCGTTCATTATTGCTTCATACTTGGAGACATTTATATTACTTGCTGCAAATAAGACAATAAATAAGGCCAACAACAGCGTCATTATGTCAGCATAAGGAATCAGCCAAGATTCATCCACATGCTCATCTTGCTCTTCTTCGAAATGTTTACGCGGTTTTCTCATGAACATTTTCCTCGATTTTCTTTTCAAACTTTTTTTGTTCCTTTGGTGTGGTATACACAGTTAATTTCTTTTCTAATGCACTAGGAGAAACACCTTGACAGACTGCAAGCAACCCTTCAATAGTAAGAATTTTAAACTCTTGTTCTAGTTTAGAGAGTCTTTTTAATTTATTGGCTATCGGGTGCCACAACACATATCCCGAAAAGATTCCTAATAAGGTTGCAATAAAGGCAGCGGAAATAGAATGGCCTAACTTGTCGACATTATTTAAATTTCCAAGTGAGGCAATAAGTCCAATTACAGCTCCGAGAACGCCTAAGGTTGGGGCATATGTTCCCGCCTGTGAAAAAAGTAATGCCCCTGATTTATGTCGCTTGTCGATCGCTGCTACCTCGTCTAACAAGACCTCTTCAATGAACTCAACATCATGACCGTCAATAACCATTTCAAGTCCTTTTTTGAAAAAAGGATCCGTTATAGTATTCGCTAATTCTTCAAGTGCAAGAATTCCTTCTTTTTTTGCAATTTCTGCACATATTACTAAATCAGAAATTCGTTGAGATTTTGAAGGCTGTTTCGGTTCAAAAAGGGCAATTTTTAAAACAAAAGGAAACTTCTTGAGTTCACTAAACGGGAAAGCGATAATGACTGCAGAAATCGTTCCTCCAAAAATAATTAGGAAGGCTGCAGGATTGATTAATGCTGACAGTGAAGCCCCTTTTAAAAACATCCCATACCCAATCACTAGCAATGCTAACAAAATTCCAAAAATACTTGACATTGTTTTCTCCTTTGATGTTTTTAAAATATTTTCATAATGCTATTGTACGTCACTTGTCAAAATTCGACAATAACGTTTTTATTTGACGTGGTACTATTTATCCAGTAATTTTATACTAACAATGTAAAATATGAAACATTTAGGAGTCTCCACAATATTAGCTGAACAGGGAAAGTTAAAGGTGATAAACGTGCAAGATAACGGACTAGTTACATTAAGCCAAATCATTTATAACTATTGTGGGTTGCGGTTTGCTGACCGTCTTCCCACACTAAAAGAAAAAATTTCAAAACGACTAATGGAACTCGGCTTCTCCCATTGGGAATATTGTCAATACTTGAAAATGTCACCTAAAGAATGGGATATTCTTGTCGAGTTATTAACAATCAATGAAACATACTTCTATCGGGAAGAGAACCAATTAAACGAGTGTTGTTCCTATGTTTTGTCCCTGATAAAAAGAAAAAATAGAAATCGACCGATACGAATATGGAGTGCAGCTTGTTCAAGCGGTGAGGAACCCTATACATTAGCCATGTTGATTCAGGAAACGGGGAAATTCCTACCTGGTTCGGTCGAGATTATTGCTACAGATATTAACAAAAAGGTTCTTCGAAAAGCTGAAATGGGATGGTATCATCATGGGTCGTTTGCCTTTCGAAGAACCCCTGAAAACCTTTTGAAGAAATATTTTACAGATAAAGACGGCGGATACCAAATTAATCCTTCCATTCAAAAAATGATTCAATTTAAGTATTTAAATCTCCTTGATCAAGATGAAATAGCTCAACTAGCTGAGTTTGACATCATTTTTTGTCGGAATGTTTTGATCTATTTTGATCAAGAAACGACCAAGCGGGTAATCCAAAGCTTACATCAAAAATTATCAGATGGAGGATACCTGTTTCTTGGTCATGCTGAATCCATTACGGATATGACCTTGGGGTTTAAAAAAGTGGACTCAGATAAGACTTTTTATTATCGAAAGGAATCTGATCGGGATGAAACAGTACAGAGTATTAGTGGTTGATGACTCTGCATTTATGAGAAGAGCAATTAGCCATATACTTGAGGAGGACTCACAATTTCATGTGATTGGCATTGCAAGGAACGGGGTCGAGGCTGTTGACAAGGTTCATCGGTTAAAGCCAGATCTAGTCACCATGGATGTAGAAATGCCGAAAATGAATGGATTGCAAGCATTGGAGCAAATTATGCAAACATCCCCGGTTTCAGTGGTCATGTTAAGCTCCCGAACCAAAGAAGGAGCGAAGGAAACATTACATGCACTAGAACTAGGGGCGGTTGATTTCTTTTTAAAAGAAAGTCTAATCAAGAATCAGGATGGAGAAGATCGTTGCCAGGAATTTTTAAAGCGATTAAAAGGGATTGTGGAAGCCAAAATCCCGCATGTAGCCACTACGGTTCTCCAGCTGCCAAAAGAAGTCAGAAAAATGAAGCGTCAGCGTTCTGGTCTCATTTTCATCGGTTGTTCAACTGGAGGTCCTTCTGCCTTACAAACAATTCTTCCTCATTTTCCTGCGGATTTCTCAATTCCCATTGTTGTTGCTCAACATATGCCACCGGGTTTTACCAAACCTTTGTCTGAGCGGTTTGATACATTGTGTCAATTAGAGGTTAAAGAAGCACAAAATGGGACAGCAGTACAGGGGGGAACAATTTATATTGCACCCTCGGGTTATCAAACTAGGTTTGAAAATAAAACTGATGGTACTGTAATCTTTAATGTGGATAACGATGTAGATGGTGAAGCTCTATACAAGCCTTCTATTGATATTACACTTGAGTCAGCAGCACCTATCTTCACTAATCAGTTATTGGCTGTAATTTTAACTGGTATGGGAGTAGACGGGATGCAAGGGTGTGGTGTAGTGAAAAAGTATCAGGGAAATGTATTTGTAGAGGCAAAGGATTCCTGCATAGTTTATGGAATGCCCAAAGCTGTCTTAGAAGCAGGGTATGCAGATGGACAGTTTGTTCGTTCACAAATGTATCAAGAAATAATGTCCTTTATTTCTTGATTAGTGACCATGGAAAATTTAACTCGTCCAATAAAAATAAAGAAAAGATTATTTTATTTAAGCATAGCAAATAATTATTGCTACGAATCCAATAGGGAATAAAAAATATCAAAAACTATCAAACAGACTCTAACAGAAGATGAAGACAAAAATAATTACTAAAGCATTCGAATATCCAATATTAGAAATTATATTGTTAAATACCTTGGCGACAAAGAAAAAACAGGTACGGATTGATTCCTATTGCCTGTTTTTTCTATTTTTTAAAATAAAGTAGCAATAATTTCTCGTAATCAATCATAAATCATTTGAAAGAAGATACAATAATATTTTGAAAGTACCCAAAAAACCTCATGACGTAAACATGTATATGAGTTATAATGTAAAGTAATTGAAATTTATTATCCAATCGAAAGGATGGAAGATGTTTGGAAGTTACGCAATTTCCTATCAAAATAAATCAAACAAATCTGTCGAATGGTGGAAGACAAAAGTCAACTTCACAAACTAATGCTCCAGTGAATTCCTTCGATCAGATATTTGCTAGGTATAACTTTTCAGGTCGAACAATAGCGTCAGACCGGCAGTCAGCAGATTCTACTATCCAAAATGAATCTGATATGGAAGAGAGCAAACTAATAGAGCAAACCTTTCCCAATGAAGAAGAGTGGTTGGAATTAGACTCCATTTTGGCTGCATGGATTGCAGGGATCCAGCATAGACAGTATACACAGGAAACACCCCAGGATTCACCTAATAATTCATATTCAGCAAACAAAACTATGATACCGGCAAAGTCTCCAATGGTAGATTCACTAAAACAGACTACTACTGATGACAATAAAGGACTGGACCAGTGGATACAAAAGGTGGAAAACACGAATCCAACGGAAACCTTGAATCCGAGTCAGGTAATGCAGCGGTTAGAAAAGGTAATTGGTGAATTACAGTCACAAGACAAACAAAACTCTATTGAAGTACCTGTTGATATTGGAGACAAAATCCAATTGGTTTTGGATGAATCAAAAACAGGAAACAAATTTGTTGGCACAACACCGGTTATTAGACATTCGTTTAAAAATCCGTTCTTTTTTGATAACAAAATTCAGACGGATAGCATTAATACTATTCAGAATGGGAAGACAGGGGCGTTTCCTCTGCAAAATGTATCTGAAACAAAAGGTAACTTCCAAACTAATCTGACCAATCTTAATACAGATGAACGGTGGAAAATAAAAACATCTTTAGTTTCGGAAACTAAGCAAGTTCAACATATATACACCATATCGCGGGACCAACTAGATAATAGTTATTCAGGAAGTGAGTCACAAACACCGGAAGGATCGGCGGCGTTGTTAAATCAACACCATCAGGTCACTTCAGACTACAGTAAGGCATTGGCTCATTGGTTACATAGGGTGGAAGGCATTAATCAAGAATCAACCTTGGACTCGAGCATATTGATACAGCGATTAGCACATTTTATTAGTGAATTTCAGTTACAAGACAAACAAAACACTATTGAAATTCCTAATAATATTGAAGGCAAAATGCAAATGATCTTGGATAATGTACTCACATCACCCAGTTCTTTGTTTTCCAATTTGGATCCTATGGTATCGAATCAGGAAGACCTGTCCCTTTCTCAAGATGAGGCTATTTCTTTTCAAGAGAAACAATCTTTCACTTCAGCACAAACAGCAAAGTTCCGTGAGGAAGGTAAATTTGACCCAATTCCAATTCATCAGCAGTTGGAAGATTTAACAAAATCTACTGGACAGACGGTTATTATAAATCAGCAGCATGAATCTGAAGGATGGAACGTATCGAAGTCTGCCCCATCTTCGCCTATTCTTTCTGTCTCCGAATTTGTCCCGGAAGTGAGCGGATGGATTGGCGGTTATTTGAGGAGTACCAATGGACAATTAGGAAGCACAGAGGCAAGATTCTCTTTATATCCTGAACATTTAGGCCATATAGAGATCAAAATAACCTCTCAACAAGGACAAATATCGGCACAAATTTTGGCGGAAACAGGATTGGCGAAAGAAGCGCTTGAGGGTCAGCTTCACCAACTAAAGCAGGCATTACAACAGCAAGGTTTACTAGTAAAAAATCTGGAAATTGTGCAGCAAACACCTGTATCCTTGGATGCGAATCAAGCGAACTTAGCTTTTTCTCAAGGTGGTTCTCATTCATCCCATGAGCAACGGACATTCACAACAGATCAAAATGTTTCAAAAAAACAGAATGAGTCGGATGAAACCGAAATAGAGAAAGAGCCCATGCCTGTTCCATATAGAGGAGCTGTTCCAAGGACAGTCTCACAAATAGATTTTACAGCATAGAAGGGAGCTATCGTAAATGAGTACTTGGGTGGATGTCACCACTGTTTCCAAAAACAATTCTTTATACAATAATACTAAGTCTTTCGAACAAAAAAACATTCTTGGAAAGGACGACTTTCTTCGGATTCTTGTCACACAGTTGTCAAACCAAGATCCTTCTAGTCCTCTTCAGGATAAAGATTTTATTGCCCAGTTGGCAACTTTTAGTTCCTTGGAACAAATGACGAACCTAAATAAATCGTTTGAGAAATTTGCCAGTAGCCAAATGAATCAATATACTGCAGCGATTGGAAAAGAGATTAGCTGGACACCAGAAGGGAGCTTATCTCCTCTAACTGGTGTGGTAACTGGGGTATCTTCGCAAGACGGAAACTATTATTATATAGTTGGGAATGAAAAAGTCCCTACGGAAAGTGTTACCGAGATTAAGCAAGTCATAACTGCTTCGAAATAAATCAATCAAAAAGACTAGAAAATAAGGAGGAACACATTATGTTAAATTCACTATACTCCGGTGTTTCCGGATTGAAGGGCTCACAAACGAAACTTGATGTCATCGGAAATAATATCGCCAATGTCAATACAGTAGGATTCAAGAAGGGCCGAGTCGTGTTTCAAGATATTATGAATAAAAACATTGGTGGAGCGGTCGCGCCAACGGGCGTGCGTGGTGGGGTGAATCCAATGCAGATTGGTCTCGGATCAAGAATTGCGTCAGTTGATACGATTCATACTCCTGGAAGTCCAATGACAACAAATGTTGGTACCGATCTAGCTATCGATGGAGATGCGTATTTTGTTGTTACTCCTGAATATGGAGGGGGTACACAATACTTAACAAAAGCCGGTAATTTCACACGCGATGCAAATGGTGATCTAGTAAACTCCAACGGATATTTAGTGTTAGGGGTGTACAAGGATAATTTAGGGAATCTATTTCAAGCTCCAATTAATATAACAGACTATAATAAACCATTAACTCTTGCCGATGGTTATTTGGATGATGGTAGTGGTACTGGAAGCGTTACGGATCTTTCTGGTAATCCTACTCCTTACAAGGTAGATGGTAATGGGAATATTGTCGATGGTAATGGTGACCCAGTGACAAAACTAGTGAAATTCACGTCCTATTCAATCGATTATAATGGTTATATAAACGTGGTTGATGAATCGGGGAATAGTGGGAAATTAGCATATGATGCCACTAATGATAAATATTATCTGAACAACTCTGCAGTAAATCAAGACGATAACATTTCAGTAGGTACAAGTGTCGTTCTCAACCCGGGAGGTTTAAAAAAGGTCGGGAATACATTGTTTGAAGTAACTGCAAACTCCGGGCAACCTGATTTTGGACGAATTGAGGACAACAAAGGCGGGCAAATTATTTCCGGTGTTCTAGAAATGTCTAACGTTGATTTAACCGAAGAATTTACTGAAATGATTATAGCTCAGCGTGGCTTCCAGGCAAACGCGCGAACAATAACTACTTCGGATTCAATTTTGGAAGAAATTGTTAATTTGAAACGATAAAAATATTTTCAAAGAATAACAAGATTCAATAACTCAGGGAAGAGTTAGGGGGATGCCCATTGGCAGATATATTATCGCAACTTGAAATCGATGCCCTTTTATCAGCCTTAAATAATGGCGAATTGCAAGCATCCGATGTAACAGAACAGAAGGAAAAAGTAAAAGTATATGATTTCAAACGGGCGATGCGGTATTCTAAGGAGCAATTACGCAGCATTACCAGAATACATGAAAATTTTACCCGATTACTGACATCCTATCTTTCAGCTCAACTCAGAACGTTTGTTCAAATTGAAATCGACCTGGTAGATCAAGTAAACTATCAGGAATTTATCGCGTCCATCCCCTCGCGAACAATTTTGAACATTTTTGAGGTGAAACCGATGGATGAAAAAATGGTCATGGAAATAAATCCACAAGTGGCCTACTCCATCTTAGAACGTTTGCTAGGAGGACAAGGGGATCCGTCTAATCGAAACGGAACTTTAACAGAAATCGAGACGGTGCTCATGCAAAAGATTTTTACTCGTGCGTTTGACATGTACCAAGAGGCATGGAAAAACATTGAAAATATTAAGGTGAAATGGGAAGCGATTGAATCCAATCCGCAATTTATTCAAATCGCATCCCCAAATGATACAGTGATTATCATCGCACTCCGAACTACAATAGGGGAAATAACGGGTCGGATGACACTTTGTTTGCCGCATTTCATCGTGGAACCAGTACTGCCAAAATTATCTACACATCAATGGCTTTCATCCATGGCGAAGACCGCCGTTCCACAGCATGATATTTTGAAGGATAATCTAGACACAGTAAATATCCCCGTGGTTGCTGAAATCGGCAAGGCAACCTTACAAGTTTCCGATCTCTTCAACCTGCAAATTGGAGATGTGATTGGAATTGAAACTGGGAAACTAGAAGTCAAAGTAGGACAATTGACGAGGTTTCTGGGCAACCCCGGCCTTCAAAAAGGGCATTACGCTGTTCAGATTGAACAAATAATCGACTCGGAAGGAGATGATCAATAAAATGGGCGATGGTTTACTATCACAAGAAGAGATCAATGCGCTGTTCAATCAAACAGATGCAAAATCGTTATCTATCGATGATTTTTTAAGCTCCATGGAGAAAGACGCATTAGGCGAGATTGGGAATATATCGTTAGGAAGTTCTACCACGGCTCTATCTACACTGTTGAACCAACGGGTAGAGATCACTACGCCTACACTCTCTGTTATTGAGCGGGATCGAATGGAAGAGGTCATACAGGAAAAGAAAGTAGCCGTACACGTAGACTACACGGAAGGCATCCGAGGTAAAAATATGTTGATGATCAAAGAAAATGATGCCAAAATTATTGCCGATTTGATGATGGGCGGTGATGGTACAGGGGGGGACTTTGAACTTTCGGAACTGCATTTAAGTGCTGTTCAAGAAGCTATGAATCAGATGATGGGGTCAGCCGCTACCTCCATGTCGACTTTGTTTCAGCAAAAAGTGGATATTTCTCCGCCTTCCATAGATGTACTCGGTTTACCGCCAAAAAAATTAGAACAATTTGAAGAAGATATTATCATCGAAGTTTCCTTTCGTTTAAGAGTAGGAAGCCTCATTGATTCTAATATGATCCAGTTAATACCTTTATCTTTCGCAAAAGAGATGATTCAACAAATCCTTTTTCCCGCTAGTACAGACGTACCTAGTTCGGTTATAGAGGAAGCCGTAGCTACACCTATTCAGGAAGTGTCAGTCCAAACCACTGCTGTTCCGCAGTCTAACGTAGTATCAATTCCACAAAGCCCTATACAAACTACGGCCAATGCCAACGTACAAAAAGTCGAATATGCTGCTTTCTCAGAGAAATCAGCAGCTAACGGTGCAAATAATGGTCCAGGTAATATCGATATGTTATATGATATTCCGTTGGGGATTACCGTGGAGTTGGGACGTACGGAAATGCAAATTCGAAAAATCCTTGAATTGGGGCCGGGTGCCGTTATACAACTAGATAAATTGGCAGGCGAACCTGTGGATATCCTAGCAAACCATAAGTTAATTGCCAAAGGGGAAGTGGTCGTGATCGAAGAGAACTTCGGTGTACGGATCACAGACATTATTAGCCCTGTTGATCGTCTATCCAAGATGACTATGTAAATAACAATAATGAATATTGGAGGAGCATAATATGGCAAGGGTTTTAATCGTAGATGATGCAGCTTTTATGCGCATGATGTTAAAAGATATTTTGAACAAGAATGGACTGGAGGTTGTTGGAGAAGCAGTGAATGGAGTAGAAGCCATAGAAAAATACCAGGAACTGCAGCCAGATGTAGTGACAATGGACATTACGATGCCTGAAATGGATGGAATTACGTCTGTTAAGCAAATTAGAGCACTTCATCCACAAGCTAAGATCATTATGTGTTCGGCTATGGGACAACAACCGATGGTATTAGAGGCGATTCAAGCAGGTGCGAAAGATTTCATTGTAAAGCCATTCCAAGCTGACCGGGTCATTGACTCGATTAATAAAGTGATAGCAAGCTAATTACCCTCGATTCCTGGTTTTACCATTTTAAGGAAAAGGAAAAATAAGGAGGGGAACTTTTGGGTACACCGCAATTATCGAATTGTCCAAAATGCGGGAAGCTCTTCCTGCGCCTAAGAAATATTTGTGACAGTTGTAATCAAAAACAAGAAGATGATTTTCTGAAGGCAGCCGCGTATTTGCGGGAGCATTCCGGAATTACGATTCAAGAACTAAGCGATGAGACTGGCGTTTCGGTAACTCAAATCCGTCATTTTATCTGGGCAGGTCGAATTTTGGTTGATCATTTCCCTAAACTATCTTATCCCTGTGAAACGTGCGGAAATATGATAAACAAGGGAAGAAAATGCGCAGACTGCATGGATACTCTTAATAAATTGGCCAATAACATTGCTAAAAGAGAAGAAAAGGAAAAAGGAGACCGCAGCCATGAACAGAAGGAATTGGCGGGTGGTTATATATCCCAATACTTAAAATAAACAAGCGAGACATGATCGGTTCCGGTCACTCTCGCTTTTTTTAATTTGATTAAAGGGAGAAATCTTAGTTTGATGGAAAGGGGTTTTGAGCTATTATCAAACAACCAATCATTTTCAAAAAAAACAAAAAAGTCAAAAAGACTTCAAAAAGGTTTGGTTAAAATGTAAAAAATTATGCTATTATGAGGTGTATATATTTATCATGGGAAGGTATTTGAGGCTAAAAAAGGAGAGATAAATAATGTTGAGAAAAGTTTCAATGAATGTGAAACAGTGGGGCAGTTATATCATCGTGATCTTATTTTTTGTAGTGGTAACAGATGTTTCTTATAATAATGTAAACCACCTAAGAGATCAAACTCAATATATAGGAAAAACGGACGTACCAAAGATTGTATTAGTAGGAAGCTTAAAAGAAGACTTTTCCCGTATTAGTTTATATTCAACGAAACAGGCATTTGAGCGTGGTGAAGCTGATAAATTAAACATGGAGAAGGTAGTTAATGAAGATATCACAAAGGTAAGAAAGAATATAAAAGAAATGGATAAACTAGACCTTTCTACTCAAGATAAAAAGTTATTAACTGAATTCAGTGAAAACTTTGAAGAATATGTTGGAAGTCTTCCATCATTCTTTGAGACATCTAGAAGCAACAATTATGACTTAATACATACACAAATAGGGTTATTGGCGACTCAGGAAGAAAAAATCTTCACTTCACTTGGTGACCTCAATATGGTTGCCCAAAAAGGTGCCAATGATACCCTCAAAGCATCCGTCCAAGATTCAAATAAGTTTAATTATGAAGTATTAATCCTGTCTGTTATAGCCTCTCTTTTTAGTGTTCTTATAGCATTCCTAATGACTAGACTCATTCGTAGAGCTGTTATCAGAGTAGTAAAAAATGTTGATATTACCACAAATTCTGTTAGTGAAATTAAAAAATTAATTAATCAAACCACCAATAGTTCACAGGAATTAGATACTTCCATGAACAAAACTAACCATTCTGTAAGCGAACTTGTTGCTTCTATTCAACAGGTAGCGGGGTCCACCAATATAACAGCAACTGGAGTAGATGAAATATCTGCTGCGATTGAACAAATGAGTGCGACAATTAATTTAGTTGCAGAAAGTGCTGGACAATTAGATGCTTCAGCGGAAGAAACATCGTCTGCTATCCAAGAAATGATGGTTTCTGTCGAACAAGTGGCTGAAAATGCTGGTAATGCGGGTGCAAGTGTAGAACAAATCTCTTTAGCAATTGAATTAATGAGCAAATCTATTAAGGCGGTTAGTGAAAATGCTGTTAGTTTACACCAGACTGCTGAACAATCATCTAAAACGGTTGAAGAAATGGTCGTTTCAATTGAGAAAGTGGCTGACGGTGCGCAAACTGTCAACCAACTTAGTAATTCTGTTAAGAATGATGCCCTTGAAGGAACTGTCTCGCTGAATGAAACATTGAATGGGATGAAAGAGATTTCTCAGGTGATTAGCCAAGCAAGTGATGTGATGGAGAACTTGGGAAAAAGTTCGGAAGAAATTGGCAGCATTATCAAAGTTATTGATGATATCGCTGAACAAACGAATCTATTAGCACTCAATGCCGCGATCGAGGCTGCACGTGCCGGAGAGCATGGAAAAGGATTTGCGGTTGTTGCAGATGAGGTGCGTAAACTAGCCGAACGTTCTGCAATGGCAACAAAAGAAATTTCAGTCTTAATCAAAGGGATTCAAACTGAAACGGCTGTTGCCGTCACGTCAATCAAAACAGGTGCCGATAAAGTTAATATTGGAAATCAACTGGCAGAAAAAACGAATCAGGCTATTAAGAAAATAACTGAAGGTATTGCCCAAGTGACAGAGGAAATGAACCAAATTGCCAAAGCCACGGAAGAACAAACGAGTAATAGCGAATTCATCACAAAAGTGGTTGAAAATTTTACGGACCAAGCAATAGAAATGACTTATTCAACAAAAGAACAATCAATTACGGCTGAAGAAATCGTCACGGGCATAATTAATACAAAAAAACAAGTTCAGCAAATCAGCATGGCAACGGCTGAACAAGCAAAAGGCGGTATCGCCATCGTAGACGCAATTGAAAATGTCACAACCCAAACCAGCTCAGTAACTAATGCAACTAGAGAACAGGCCCTAACAGCCGGAGAAATTGTTCGAAGCATCAGAAGTATTAAAGAAATGGTTCAACAAATGACGATAGCGACGAGTGATCAGGCCAGATATGGTCAAGAAATTGCCTTAGAGGTTGAAAATGTTCAGAAACAAACGGAAGAATTAAATACTAGCATTGAAACGCAAACGAAAGAAGCGGAAGAGGTAGTACACGCAATCGCTGATGTAAATATACAAATAGAAAAACTAAAATAATTGAGAGATGTGATGAAACGCCTTCGCAAAATTTGCGCTGGCGTTTTATCATATGAAAGAGTTAAAAACCTGTTTGATGGAAAAGAGCCTTTTGACCTGTTTAACGAGTTGTAAGACCCCTACTGTTTTAATCAAAATTCTGAGTTATTCCAAAAAAGTTGAACGAAAAGGAATCTAAAATTTAAAACTATCAAAATAATTTGGATTTAAGATCAAAAATCATGGTAAAATGAGGTATATATCAAGAAATATAAAAGGTCATTTGATTCTATTCGGGGGAGAAGGTAAATAATGTTGAAAATACCGTCAATTAACGTATCAAGCAAGGCATTTAGACCAGCAGTAAGAAAAGTGTTAAATAGATTGTCTATGAATGTGAAATTATGGGGCAGTTTTATCATCGTTTTATTATTTTTAGGTACTATTTCTTTAGTTTCCTACAATAATATTAACCAATTAAATTCTCAAATGAGTTATTTAGGAAATACGCAAGTGCCAAAAATTGAATTAATTGGTAACTTGAAAGAAGAGGTAACCAATATTCGTCTCTATGCAACCAAACACGCGTATGAGGCTAACGCGCAGGATAAGGAAAATATCGAGAAATTTATGGCCGAAGATGTTAAAAAGGTAAGAAAAAATATAAAAGAAATCGAAAAACTAAACCAATCTACTAATGGAAAAATTAATAATGAATTACTAGAAGGATTCAGCAAAGATTTTGAAAAATTTGTTGCCCTTACACCAACTTTCTTTGAAGAATCTAAAAGTAATGAGTATGAAACAGTCCATGCGCAAATGGGGTTATTAGCAGCACTTGGAGGAAAAGCCACCATCTCACTTGATGAATTGGCAAAAGGTGTTCAAAAAAGCAATAATGAGATGATTAAAACTACTGGACAAGATGCATCAGGTTCCATTAATCAAATTATTATCGTTTCTATTGTAGCCGTACTTTTTAGTGTTTTAATTGCTTTCTTTGTGACCAGACTTATTCGTCAATCTGTTACTAAAGTTGTAAAAAATGTAGAAGTCACAACTAATTCCGTTGCTACGATTAAAAAGGCTATTGATAATACCTCTAATAGTGCACAAGAATTAGATGCTTCTATGAATAAAGCAAATGATTCTGTAAGCGAACTGGTTGCTTCTATTCACCAGGTAGCAGGGAACACCAACGTGACTGCATCTGGTGTGGACGAAATCTCCGCTGCGGTGGAACAAATGAGCGCTTCGATTAATTTAATTGCAGAAAGTGCAGATAATTTGGATACTTCTGCGGAAGAAACTTCTTCAGCTATTCAAGAAATGATGGTTTCTATTGAACAAGTAGCGATTAACGTTGGTAATGCGGGTACAGGTATAGAACAAATTTCTAAGGCAATTGAGTTAATAAGTAAATCTATTAAAGAGTTTAGCGAAAATGCAGTTAATCTGACTACAACGGCGGAACAATCTTCTGACACGGTTGAGGAAATGGTCGTATCGATTAAGCAAGTAGCAGACAGTGCGTATACAGTTAACAAACTTAGCAATTCCGTTAAGAATGATGCGTTTGAGGGAACAATCTCACTGAATGAAACATTAAATGGGATGAAAGAAATTTCTCAGGTGATTAATCAGGCAAGTGATGTAATTGCCAACTTAGGAAAGAGTTCCAAAGAAATTGGCAGTATTATCGAAGTTATTGATGATATCGCTGATCAAACCAATCTTTTAGCTCTTAATGCCGCGATTGAAGCCGCACGCGCGGGTGAACATGGAAGAGGATTTGCGGTTGTTGCCGATGAAGTACGTAAATTAGCTGAAAGATCCGCAAAAGCAACAAAAGAAATTGCTGTCCTAATCAAAGATATTCAAAATGAAACCGCTGTTGCCGTCACTTCTATCAAAGAAGGTGAAGAGAAAGTTAAGGTAGGAAATCAATTGGCGGAAAAAACAAATCAAGCAATTAAGAAAATTTCTGAAGGTATAGTCCTAGTAACAGAGGAAATGAACCAAATTGCCAAAGCCACTGAGGAACAAACAAAGAATAGCGAATTCATCACAAAAGTGGTTGAGAATGTAGCGAAACAAGCAACAGAAATGACGCTATCAACAAAAGAACAAGCAATTACTGCTGAGGGAATCGTTAAAGGCATTATCGAAGGTAAAGAACAGATGCAACAAATAAGTATGGCAACGGCGGAACAAGCACAAGGGAGTCAAGCAATCGCAGCTGCAATTGAAAATGTTACCATCCAATCTAGTTCTGTGACAAGTGCTACAAAAGAGCAGGCTCTAACTGCCGAAGAAATCGTTCGAAATATCGCCAATATTAAAGAAATGGTCCGACAAATGCTGATTGCCACGAATGATCAAGCAAGATATGGCCAAGAAATCGCCTTAGAGGTTGGAAACGTTCATAAACAAACAGAAGAATTAACAGCTGGAATTGAAACAGAAACCAGAGAAGTGGAAGAAGTGCTACACGCAATCAATGATGTAAATCAGCAAGTTAAAAAACTAAAATAATTGACGTAGAGAATGAGACACTTTCGCAGAATTGGCGGAGGTGTTTTATCAATGGACGCTTGACTCACTTTTTTGATAGAAAGAGAATTTTATCAAAAATACCACTAAACTTTAATGTAATTATCAAAAAAAGACAAAATCCAATAAAACTATCAAAATAATTTGAGTGATGAGTCAAAAAATATGGTAATATGAGGTTAATATACCACTTTTACAATATTAAATCACTATTGTCTGCGATTTGCGAGGGGAGTTTAAAATGGATTTAAGTAATTATTTAGAAATGTTTATCGAAGAATCAAAAGATCATTTGCAAGCAATAAACGATGAATTGTTAAAACTGGAAATGGAGCCCAATAATACGAGTATTATTAACGAAATCTTTCGGTCAGCCCACACGCTTAAAGGGATGGCTGGGTCGATGGGGTTTGATGACCTGGCGTCATTGACTCATGAAATGGAAAACGTTTTGGATCTTCTCCGTAATTCCAAATTGGCTATCACAACAGAAATAATGGATGCCATTTTTAAGTGTGTAGATTTCATCGAAAAAATGGTAGAAAGCGTCGAGCAGGGTGGCGATGGAAAAGAAAATGTTGTGGATATCGTATCACAGCTAGAACAAATTCAAAATCCATCCAGCTTGCATCATGCAGACGTTCTTGATGCCTCTCTTGAGGTGGCTGTTGCTGCGGAGCTAGTGATTGATGAGTATCAATATACAGTAATCAATGAAGCAAGGCTGACTGGCAACCAAGTATTTCAAATCACGGTAACATTAGATGATCGATGTGTGATGAAATCGGTACGGGCCTACATGGTATTTCAAGTTGCCGAGGAACTTGGTGAAATCATTCAGACCCATCCAACTGTAGAAAAAATAGAAGAAGAGAATTTTGGCGATTCATTTTCTCTTTTGCTGTTGTCACAGCGTGAGATGCAAGAGATTCAAACACAATTAGCAAATGTCTCTGAAGTCAAAGAAGTCATCGTATCAGAGCGAATACACCAAGAAATGGTATTGGAAAAAGACGTTGATAAACCAAGTCAGATAAACCAATCACAAGACAAAGAAGATTCGGCTGATAGCAAGAAAAAACATCGTTCAAAATCGATTCGTGTAGATATTGATAAACTGGACCATTTAATGAATTTATTCAGTGAATTGATCATTGACCGAGGAAGACTAGAACAAATAGCTCGTAAATCAGGGCTTTCTGATCTAACGGAGACAGTTGAGCATATGACCCGAATATCAACAGATCTGCAAGATCTCGTTTTAAACATGCGCATGGTTCCTGTAGAGCAGGTATTTAATAGATTTCCTCGGCTGGTGCGAGACCTGGCAAAAGAACTGAATAAGAAAGTTCAATTAGTGGTGGAAGGTGCAGAAACAGAATTAGATCGTACAGTCATTGATGAAATCGGAGACCCATTGGTCCACCTCCTCCGAAATGCCCTAGATCATGGACTTGAGTCTGCAGAGGAAAGAAAAGCTAGTAATAAAAACGAAGAAGGTACAATTTTTTTGAAAGCCTACCACGGTGGAAATCATGTGTTTATTGAAGTGGTTGATGATGGGAAGGGCATTAACCGTGAAAAAGTGATGAGCAAGGCGATTGAGCGCGGCGTCATATCGTCAGAAGAAGCAAAATCGCTTACAGATCAACAAATTTATGCCTTAATTTTTTCATCCGGATTTAGTACGGCCGATAAAATATCAGATATTTCCGGACGTGGTGTGGGCCTTGATGTTGTGAAAACAAAAATTGAATCTTTGGGTGGTGTAATCAGTATTGATTCGACACCAGGGCAAGGGTCAATATTCCACATCCAGCTGCCGCTAACTTTATCAATCATTAATTCAATGTTAGTGAAGGTGGAGGATGAAACCTACGCGATTCCTTTTAGTTCGATTGTGGAAATTACGATGGTTTCACCAGATACTGTTTCAAACCTGCATGGACAAAAAGTAATTCAGTTCCGTGGACAAGTTGTTCCGTTAGTTTATTTAAATGATGTATTCTATGTACCTTCATGCGAAATAGAGTTCAACGAACAACAGCTTTATATAGTAATAGTTCGAAAGGGAGCGAAGACTGTAGGGTTAGTGGTTGATTCTGTTCTTGGACAGCAAGAGGTAGTTTTGAAATCTTTAGGAGGTTTCTTAAACAACCTGTTTGCTATATCAGGAGCAACAATTCTTGGAAACGGAGAAGTCGCGTTAATAATAGATTCTAATCAGTTTATCAAATAGAAAGGAAGGTCGTTCTCAATGAAAATGTTGAAAATAGTCGCCTTTAAATTGGGAGAAGAAGAGTACGGATTAGACATTGATCAAGTGCAGTCCATCGAACGAATCGATCATATTACCAGAGTTCCCAATGCGCCATCGTATGTAAAAGGCGTGATCAATCTTCGCGGAAAGGTCAATCCGATTATTGACCTTCGAAGTAAACTAAACCTTGGACAAGCACAATACACTGAAAATACACGAGTAATTATCGTAAAATATGAGGATATTGATTTGGGATTAATTGTTGATCACACCAGTGATGTGATTGATGTGGAACCTGAGTCAATTGAAATGATTTCTTCCAGTAGTTTTAATGCCGACTATTTTAGAGGTATTGCCAAAGTCGAAGGGCGATTGATTATTTTAATAAAGCTAGCAGAACTAATGAAATCTACCACTGACTGAAAATAGTAATTT
Organism: Neobacillus sp. NPDC097160; assembly: GCF_044762155.1. Classification (NCBI taxonomy): domain Bacteria; kingdom Bacillati; phylum Bacillota; class Bacilli; order Caryophanales; family Bacillaceae; genus Neobacillus; species Neobacillus sp. NPDC097160. The sequence continues at coordinate 76,832 of NZ_JBIWDU010000006.1, forward strand.
ATTGAATGGAGCGGGTCTATATTATTAATGAAGAAAAGGGGGTTCATATGATGGACCAAATCAATTTTCAAGATTTTAAGGCACTCATTTTTAAAGTCGGCAAGGAAGAGTATGGAGTACATATCAATCAAGTGGTCTCTATTGAACGAATGCAGGCCATTACTCCTTATCCAAATCGGCAGCCCCATGTACTGGGAGTTACTTCAATTCGAGAAGTAGTGACACCTATTGTTGACGTCCGTACTGCGCTAACAGGGGAGACAATAAAACTAACGGATGATATGCGTATCATTATCGTTCAGGTTGGTGATAAAGAAATCGGACTTGTGGTCGATGCGGCAACGGATGTGTTGGATATTACTTCCGACACGATTCAACACCCCAATCTATTGGAGGAAAAAAATATTTCTTATCTGAAAGGAATTGCTAAACAAGGCAATCGATTATTAATCCTGTTAGAAATTGAAAAGTTACTACAAGACACAACGAATTTAGATGAATTAAAAAAAATAAAAGATGAGTTTTAGTTCGTTAAGAATTATTAGAATCAGAAGGAGAAAGTTAAATGTTTCGTAAAACATCAAGTAAAACATCAAGTAAAGCACCAAATAAGATGAGAATGAAGATACCAATGAGCGTACAACAGTGGGGGAGCTATCTCATCATCATCTTATTCTTAGCTTTTATATTTTTTGTTTCTTATAAAAATATTAATAATTTAAGTGGAATTATAAATAAATTAGGGAATGAACAAATTACGAAAATTAAATTAGTGGGAGATATAAAAGTAAAGCAAGCGCAAATTCGTAACGAGTTAGTCAAGCATTCGGTTACGACAAATGAAGAAGATAAAGCAAAAGCTGAGAGTCTAATAAAAGATGACGCCAATCAAATTAGAAAAGATATAAAAGTACTGGATAATTTTGTTGTTACTGCTGAAACGAAAAAGGATATTGCAACTTTCAGTGAAAACTTTGAAAAATTGATGGAAAATACTCCATCTTTCTTCCAATATTCTAGAAGTTACAATTTTGACAGTATCCAACAACAGTTACTTCTAGTGACAAGTTACGCTGATAAAGCTGACAATTCACTTAATATCATTGGAGCTGGGATCGACCAATTCAATGATATGATGGTCAAAGAATCTAAACAAAATTCTGTGAGTTCAGTAAATCAAATTATTGTGGTTTCTATTATTGCTATTCTATTTAGCATTTTAATTTCCTTCATTACTACGAGAGTTATTCGCCGTGCAGTTAATGGAGTTGTAAAAAATGTAGATACCACTACTAATTCGGTAGCTGAAATAAAAACATCTATTGATAAAACGGCTATCAGTGCACATGAATTAGATGCTTCTATGAATAAGGCGAACGATTCCATAAGCGAACTGGTGGCCTCTATTCAACAGGTTGCAGGTAATACCAATGTAACAGCTACTGGTGTGGATGAAATCTCCGCCGCGGTGGAACAAATGAGTGCTTCTATTAATTTGGTTGCTGGAAGTGCAGATTATTTAGATGCTTCGGCTGAAGAAACATCTTCTGCTATTCAAGAAATGATGGCTTCAATCGAACAAGTAGCGGTAAGTGTTGGGAATGCGAGTGTAAGTGTGGAACAAATCTCTTCATCCATTGAAGAAATGAGCAAGTCCATTAAAGGGGTTAGCGAAAATGCAGTTAGTTTGACTGATACTGCTGAACAAACATCTGAAACCGTTGAGGAGATGGTTGTTTCCATTAAGCAAGTGGCCGAAAGTGCGCAAACAGTTAACGAACTCAGCAACTCTGTTAAGAATGATGCTCTTGAAGGAACAATCTCTCTAAATGAAACCTTGAATGGGATGAAAGAAATCTCTGAAGTGATTAACCAAACGAGTGATGTAATCGAGAACTTAGGGAAAAGTTCTGAAGAAATTGGTAGCATTATCGAAGTCATTGATGATATCGCAGAACAAACCAATCTATTGGCACTCAATGCTGCGATTGAAGCTGCACGTGCTGGAGAACATGGAAAAGGATTTGCTGTTGTTGCCGAAGAGGTCCGTAAATTAGCCGAACGGTCTGCAAAAGCAACAAAAGAAATCGCCGTCCTAATCAAAGGCATCCAAAATGAAACTACTGTTGCTGTTACTTCTATCAAAGATGGGGAGCAGAAAGTAAATGTTGGGAATCAATTGGCTGAAAAAACGAATCAAGCAATCAAGAAAATTTCAGAAGGGATTGCCCAAGTGACTGTAGAAATGAACCAAATTGCCAAAGCGACGGAAGAACAAACGCAAAATAGCGAATTTATCACTAAAGCGGTTGAGAATGTAACGAAACAAGCAACAGAAATGACGCAATCTACAAAAGAACAATCAATCACAGCCGAAGAAATTGTCAGAGGGATTAATGACACAAAAGAACAAGTTCACCAAATTAGTATTGCTACATCAGAACAGGCACAAGGCAGTCAAGCAATCGTAACAGCAATTGAAAATGTCACAACCCAATCTAGCTCGGTGACCAATGCAACGAAAGAACAGGCACTTACTGCCGAAGAAATCGTTCGAAATATTAGTAATATTAAAGAAATGGTCCAACAAATGACGATTGCTACAAATGACCAAGCAAAATATGGCCAAGAAATCGCCGTAGAGGTTGGAAATGTCCAGAAACAAACGGAAGAGTTAAATGATAGCATTGAAACGCAAACAAAAGAAATAGAGGAAGTAGTTCATGCAATTACTAACGTAAATACTCAAATTGAAAAACTTAAATAATTGTATGTGATGAAACGCCTTCGTAGAAAATGCGAAGGCGCCTTTCATATATTTTCATCCGGAAGTGGAGATGGTAAAACATGTGGAGAAAATCATCAAATAAATCAACGAGCAACGAGCCAAGAAAAGAGGTAAATAAATGGTATCGTAAAGTATTACATAAAGTTTTCCGTAAACGATCATTTAAAATGTCAATGAATATGAAACAATGGGGCAGTTATATTATTATCATATTATTCCTAGCAGCAATCACTTTTGTTTCTTACAAAAATATTAACGATTTAAGTGATCAAACGCATTATTTAGGAAATACACAAGTGAAAAAGATTAAATTGATTGGAAATTTAAAAGAGGAGTTCACCCGTATACGACTATATTCTACCCAACATGCATTTGAACAAAATCTGCAAGATAAAGATAAAATGGAGAAGTTTGTTAATGAGGATTTAGTGAAGATAAGAAACAATATAGATGAAATGGAAAAACTAAATCAGTCTAATAAAGATGAAAAATTATTAGAAGAGTTCAGGAAAAACTTTGAAGGTTATGCAGCTATTATTCCATTTTTCTTTAAAGATTCTAAAAGCAACAATTATGAATTTTCCCATCTACAGTTGGAGGTAATGGCTCCTCTTGGAGAGAAAACGGTTATTTCTCTTGATAAGCTTGCTAAAAATATCGAAAATGATGCAGATGCAGTCATCAAGACTACTGAGCAAACCTCATCTCAATCTACAAAACAAGTTATTGCTGTTTCTATTGTTGCTGTTTTATTTAGCATCTTAATTGCATTTTTTATCACGAGACTAATTCGTCGTTCTGTTTCAGGAGTTGTAAAAAATGTAGGCATCACCAATAATTCCATTATTGAAATTAAAAAGTCTATTGATCAAACGGCTATCAGTGCCCATGAATTAGATGCATCGATGAACAAAGCAAACGAATCTGTTAACGAACTGGTTGCTTCTATTCAACAGGCTGCAGGGAACACAAATGTAACAGCTTCCGGCGTCGATGAAATCTCCGCTGCGATCGAACAAATGAGTGCTACCATTAATTTAGTTGCAGAAAGTGCTAATCATTTGGATACTTCTGCCGAAGAAACATCCTCTGCGATTCAGGAAATGATAGCTTCTATCGAACAAGTTGCTGGAAATGCTGGTAATGTTGGTGCAAGTGTGGAACAAATCTCTTTAGCGATTGAATTAATGAGTAAATCCATTAATGGGGTTAGCAAAAATGCCGTTAGTTTGCACCAGACTGCTGAACAATCGTCGGAAACGGTTGAGGAAATGGTCGTTTCAATCAAGCAAGTGGCAGACAGTGTGCAAACAGTCAACCAACTTAGCAACACAGTTAAGGATGATGCCCTTGAAGGAACCATTTCGCTAAATGAAACTTTAAATGGGATGAAAGAAATATCACAAGTGATTAACCAAGCAAGTAATGTAATGGAGAACTTAGGGAAAAGTTCTGAAGAAATCGGCAGCATTATCGAGGTCATTGATGACATCGCCGATCAAACGAATTTATTAGCGCTCAACGCTGCGATTGAGGCGGCACGTGCAGGAGAACAGGGAAAAGGATTTGCGGTTGTGGCAGATGAAGTTCGGAAACTTGCGGAACGGTCCGCTACAGCAACTAAAGAAATTGCTATTCGAATCAAAGGGATTCAAAATGAAACGGCTGTTGCTGTCACTTCTATCCAAGAGGGAGCTCATAAAGTAAAGGTTGGTAATCAACTGGCTGAAAAAACGAATCTAGCAATTGCGAAAATTTCTGAAGGAATAGCCCAAGTGACAGAGGAAATGAATCTAATTGCCAAAGCCACCGATGAGCAATCAAGGAATAGCGAATTCATCACCAAAGCAATTGAGAATTTCATGGAGCAAGCAACAGAAATGACGTATACTACAAATGAACAATCAACTACAGCAGAAGAAATTGTCATCGGGATTACAAATACAAAAACACAGGTTCAGCAAATTAGCATGGCAACGGCTGAACAAGCGAAAGGTGGCCAGGCCATCGTCGATGCAGTTGTAAATGTTACAACCCAGTCTAGTTCTGTGACAAATGCTACTAAGGAACAGGCTCTAACTGCCGAAGAAATCGTCCGCAATATCGGCAGTATTAAAGAAATGGTTCAACAAATGACGATATCGACAAGTGACCAAGTAAGATATGGTCATGAAATCGCTTTAGAGGTTGGAAATGTTCAGAAGCAAACCGGGGAATTAAATGCTAGCATTGAAACGCAAACAAATGAAGTAGAAGAGGTAGTTCAAGCAATTACAGAAGTAAATACACAAATTGTAAAACTAAAGTAAAAGGATGATCGGATAAAATGCATTCGCAAAATTTGGAGGGCACTGAAAAACCTTCGGTTTTTCGAAAATTTCTAAAGCAAGACTAAAAAAAGACGACTTAAAATTCACATTTGAGAATTTTAAGGTCGTCTTTTTTCAGTCATCGGGACTATTATGTTCCTATTTTTGATCTATTAGATTCAATATTCTTTTTAAATTCACCGTAAATATTGCCATGGCACCTTGCAATTGTATGCCAACATTTGAAATTGATTACCTATAATTATACAACAAAAAAGGTATAATCCCCTTATTATTAGAGGAATTATACCTTTTATTAAAATAAAGCCTAATATAAAAACTCGGTGAATGGAGTGGAAATCAACAGACAAGTTTAAAGCACCTAAATTTAAAGTGACTTTTTCAGTGCCCTCCAAAATTTGCGAATGTTTTTTGTATTTTACACCTAAATATAAAAATCAAACAGACACAAAATCTACCAAAATGTTTGAATTTAATCAAAAGAAAAATGATAGTATGAGAGATATGTGAGTCAAATGGGAGGAAAAAGGGATGATAACTAAATTGTCGATGAAAACAAAATTATGGGCTAGTTTTATTGCTATTTTATTATTACTTTTGGTGATTAGTGTTAGTTCTTATATAAGCATAAATAAAATGTCCAATTCTATTAATGAAATTACCAACAAGGAAGTTGTTCGAGTAACAACAATCGGAAAGCTTACCGTAAATATGACGCGGGTAAGATTATTCGTTGCAAAGCACGGAACAGCATATGACCAAGCCACGATGGATATGTCAGAGAAATTTTTAAATGAAGATATTAAACAAATTAACGTAAATTTAAAGACTTTACGCCCGATGTTAAAAGAAAAAAAAGACCAACAAAGACTTGATGAATTTGTACATCAATTTAATGAATATCAAAAATTGATCCCTATTGCTATGGAAAGGTCAAGGGCGATGGATATGAAAGGGTTTACAGAGGTGTTTAATAAGTGTGGTCCAATTGGTGAAAAGGCAGTTGCTCAATTAGCGGCAATTCAGACTGATCGAGAACAGGCTTTGGATAAAACTTCGGAGAAAACTTCAAAATCCGCACATACAAGCAAGACCCTAATCATTATTATTTCTTCTGTTTCAACGCTTTTGGGTGTAGTTATCGCATTCCTGATGGCAAAAGTAATCTCGCGCTCGGTTATTGGAGTTGTGAAAAATGTCGAAATTACCACTAAATCTGTCACTGGAATTAAACAATCGATTGATCAAACCGCTAGCAGTGCGCAAGAATTAGATGCTTCTATGAATAAAGCAAATGAATCTGTAAGTGAACTAGTTGCCTCCATTCAACAGGTAGCGGGGAACACGAATGTAACAGCAACTGGTGTGGATGAAATTTCCGCAGCAGTGGAGCAAATGAGTGCATCTATTAATTTGGTAGCGGAAAGTGCAGATCATTTAGACGTTTCTGCCGAAGAAACCTCTGCAGCTATTCAAGAAATGATCGTTTCAATTGAACAAGTAGCGATTAACGTAGGGAATGCGGGAGCAGGCGTGGAACAAATTACAAAGGCGATTGAATTATTGAGCAAGTCCATTAAAGGGGTAAGCAAAAATGCAGTAAATCTAACTACTACGGCTGTACAATCTTCCGAAACAGTCAAGGAAATGATCGTTTCAATCCAGCAAGTGGCAGACAGTGCACATACGGTTAACCAACTTAGCAACTCTGTTAAAAATGATGCTATAGAAGGTATAGCCTCTCTGAATGAAACCTTAACTGGGATGAAAGAAATTTCACATGTAATTAACCATGCAAGTGATGTCATGGAGAACTTAGGGAAAAGTTCGGAAGAAATCAGCAGCATAATCGAAGTCATTGATGATATCGCCAATCAGACGAATCTATTAGCGCTAAATGCCGCGATTGAAGCCGCACGTGCTGGAGAACACGGAAAAGGGTTTGCGGTAGTTGCCGAAGAAGTCCGTAAACTTGCCGAACGTTCTACTCTGGCTACAAAAGAAATTGCCTTTCTCATCAAAGGGATTCAAAATGAAACGGTTATTGCCGTCACCTCCATCAAAGAAGGGGAACAAAAAGTAGAAGTTGGCAATCAATTGGCGGAAAAAACGAACCAAGCAATTAAGAAAATTTCTACAGGCATTACCCAAGTGACTGACGAAATGAACCAAATTGCCAAAGCCACGGAAGAACAAATAAAGAATAGTGAGGACATCACAAAAGTGGTTGAGGATTTTACGGAGCAAGCAACAGAAATGACCTATTCTACTAAAGAGCAATCAATCACTGCGGATGAAATTGTAATAGGAATTACAAATATTAAAGAACAAGTACAACAAATCAGTAAAGCAACAATTGAACAAGCGAAAGGTGGTCGTGCAATTTTCGAAGCAATTGAAAACGTCACCACCCAAACCAGCTCTGTGACAAACGCCACCAGGGAACAGACCCTTACTGCTGAAGAAATCGTTCGCAATATTAGTGGTATGAAAGAAATGGTCAAACAAATGAGGATAGCGACGAATGACCAAGCAAGATACGGTCAGGAAATAGCGTTAGAAGTTGGAAACATACAGAAACAAACAGAGGGATTAAATGCTAGTATTGAAACGGAAACCATAGAAGTTGACGAGGTAGTCCAGGCTATCACTGGAGTAAATACACAAATTGCCAAACTAGAGTAATAGGATAAAATGCCTTCGCAGAAATTTGCGGAGGCGTTTTATTATTTAACCCCTAAAAAATCTGGAGGGACCAGATTTGCTTCCGGCGTGTTTGGTGGAGGAACTTTTTATAAAAAACCAACAGAGACTAATAAAGTTATATAAAAATCACAAAAACGATCAAAAAGTTTGAATTTAATCTGAAAAATTATGGTAGTATGGGATATATATTTATCTTTTTGATTTAAATATAAAAAATGGAAAATCTAAAATAATTGGCTTAAAGGATGGAACGTTTCCACATTGTTCGGGGAAGGGTTTTTTCAGATTCCAGCTTAAAAAGGAAGAGATCATTTGATAAATAAACTTATGGAATTAGCTTTAACAATTAAGGAATTTTGCGGAATTGATTTCACTACGAATCTTGCAAATTTAGAATTGAAAGTATCTAGAAGGCTAAAAGAATTGGTGGTAACATTGGAAGAATATTTGGTCTATTTACAGATAGACCCGATCGAATGGGAGAAACTAGTGGACCAGATCACGATAAATGAAACCTACTTTTTCAGAGAATTCAGCCAACTAGAAGAATTTCAGAATCTCCTAAAGAAACAGACAGGCAAACAAATCAATGTGTGGTGTATCCCTTGTTCAACGGGTGATGAAGCCTATTCTCTTGCGATTTTAGCGCATGAATTAGAATATTCAACAGGTAATCGCGTCAGAATTGTCGCTTCCGATATAAATAAAAAGGTATTGGATCACGCAAAAAAAGGATTTTATCCAAAGAATTCTTTGGCATTTAGAAGACTACCGGAAAATAAGGAATATCTTAAAAAGTATTTTTTTGAAACAGAAGCTGGCTATGAGGTGATAAATGAAATTAAACAAATGGTTTCCTTTGAACAGTTTAACTTGACCGAGTATCCTTCGTATGCCAAATTCCATCAAATCGATTTTATTTTCTGCCGAAATGTCTTGTTCTATTTTAACGAAGAGATTATAAAAAAAGTAATCGAGAGTTTTCATACAGTCTTAAAAAATGATGGTTTTTTATTTTTAGGACACGCAGAGTCAATCTCAAGTTTTGAGAGTAACTTTGTCTCAGTACACACAAAAGATACTTATTATTACAAGAAAGATATTCAGTAATTTCTAATGAATTTTGTGAGGAGTTACGGTATAATTAGTTCATTATTTTGATTTATTTTGATAGGATAGATAGAGTAATATTTATTCGGAAAGCTGAGGTTGAAATCATTTGAAAATACAAGAACCGGTTAGGACGAACATGGCTGACCCAAGACTCTCAACAACCGACCGCTCTTCCAGCAACACAGCATCATTTCAAAGAATTATGAACTCCTATTCCAAAGAACTCACCCAGGATCACCTCCATCAACTGATGCAAGATATTGACCAGCAAGGGGGAGTGCTAAGCGAAAAGCCAACATTTCATGAACTTAGTAAATACAAGACCCTAGTCAAACAATTTATCGGCGAAGTCACAAAAAATGGGGTGGGTTTGTACCAAACAGACAGCTGGGATCCGTATGGTGGAAATCAAACACTGAAAACGGTTCAAGTTCTCGACCGCAAATTGATGGAACTAACGGACCATGTATTAAATCAACAAAATGCCGGTCTTTCTATATTGGAACGAATTGGAGAAATTAAAGGCTTATTAATCAACCTTTATACGTAGTATTTCCTTACTTAAAAGGCAAATATGTCATGGTTCTTACTTTACTTTACTCTAGCTGCATAAGAAAAAACAGAAAGGGAGCGAATAAGTGCAAAAATATGTAATTGAAATCCTGTTAGGCCTCAATTTGATTGGCGTGATTTATTTGGCTATTCGGGTCTCCTTCAACAATAAATTTGAACCCCAGCAGAAATTACAACAAAAAATGAACGAAAATCAAAAACAAATAACCCGTGAAATTACTGAGTTAAAAATAGCCGTAAATCACTTTCGTAAAACCTTTCAACAGGAGACCGAGCAATGGCGGAGCGATAGGGAAGCATTGGAGGCATCAATAGAGGCTACTAGGAAATCAAACACTGGTCAGAATTTATTATTAAATGATCGTTATAAGGAAATTTTTGATTTACAGGCTCAAGGGCTTTCCGTCGATCAAATTGCCAAGGAGCTTGAAAAAGGCTCCGGCGAAGTAGCCTTCATTTTACAACTGGCTGCTCAAGCACGTACTTAAGAAAGGGGTTTAATCATGATAAGAGGTTTGTACTCTGCAGCATCAGGAATGTTTGCATTGGAACGGAAACAAGAGACTTTAGCCGATAATCTAGCCAATGCGCAAACACCTGGCTATAAGAAGGATGACGCGGTCCAGCGGGCGTTCCCAAAACTATTATTGCAACGCATTCGCGACTTTAGTGAAAACGGAAACGTCCAAGCTGCCGGCGCCTTCCAATTACCTGGACAGGCGGTTCGGATTGGAGAACTATCTAACGGAGTATATACACAGGAACGAATACCAAGTTTCAATCAAGGGTCACTCGTTCAAACGTCTAATCCGTTGGACCTAGCGATTGAAGATCAAGGGATTCCTACGCAAATGATTAATGGCCGGCAAGTGAAGCCGGCTGCCTTCTTTGCCGTTCAGATGCCTGATGGTACCGTTGGCTACACACGGAATGGGAAGTTCGATTTAGACGCAAATGGTCATCTTGTCACCTCAGAAGGGTATCTTGTATTGGGGGCGGATCATACACCGGTCACGATCACAGATAGTATTTCAAAAGAGGATTTGTCCATTAACGCGGATGGCCAGTTGATTGCTTATCCTAGTGATCCTTCTAAAACAAGGGTGGCCGGTCAGATTGGCATCGCGGTGGTGCAAAATCCACTCGATCTTCGCAGGGTAGGAGGAAATGTATTCCAGTCAGCGAATCCGGTGCCATTTATCCAAGACGCTGGAGGTACCAACCCTGGGGTTTCTCTTCATCAAGGTTTCATTGAACAATCAAATGTCGATACCGGCCAAACGATGACGGATATGATGATGGCAATCAGAGGGTATGAGGCAAATCAAAAGGTGATTGGCGTTTATGATAACTCCTTGCAGCAGCTATACTCGATTGGAAAGATCAACGGATAACGTGAAGTCTCTACCAGTGAGACTGTTGATGTGCGATAAATAACGTTAAGAATAGGGGATAAGGAAATTGAATACGTCATTATTTATCTCATCCGGTGCATTGCAAGCATACCAACAAAAAATTGATACGACCGCAAATAATGTTGCCAATGTAAACACGACCGGATTTAAACGCAAGGACCAAAGCTTTTCTGAGATTTTAGCTTCGCAAATTAACAATCAAAGCCGGACAAATCAGGAAATCGGACGGCTTACACCAAATGGTTTGCGAGTTGGTTATGGCACACGCACAGGGCTAACTCAACTGGATATGGATCAAGGACAAGCGATTCAAACTGGCAATCCTTTTGACCTGATGATCTCCGGAAATGGTTTTTTCCAGGTAGGGTATCCATCTGCGACCGCTGGTGGGGCAAACGAAGTGAGGTTTACTCGAGATGGGAATTTCCATGTAAGTCCCGATGCAAATAAACCGGGGAGCTATCATTTAGTCAATGCAAATGGCGGCTTCTTGCTAGATCAGAATGGAAAGCCGATTGAACTGGATGGTCAATATGAGGTAAATATTGATTCTACAGGTCAAATTCAGCTTAAAAATAAAAATGGGCAAGGCGCAGCATTCCTTTCAGCGCAGCAGGTTGGCATTGTCGATATTCAAAATCCGCATGTCTTACAGAATGCCGGGAATAATGAATTTGCGATTGATCCTAGCGCGTTAACTAATGGAGCAACTGCGGCTAACTATGTGAGAATGATGACCCCTGGTGAGGCGCAAATATCAACTGGTTATTTAGAAGGATCGAATGTGGATTTGTCGAAAGAAATGACAGATCTGATGATAGCGCAACGCGGATTTCAATTAAATTCTAGGGCGGTTTCCTACGCTGATCAGATGTCCGGGATTGCGAATAATATATTGAAGTGATTTTTTAGAATTGGCCGCTACCTGCTGAATGACTGCTAGGTGATTGCGGCTTTTTGCATAGTTTTCTAGTGGTTTAATCGAACCAGTTAATTTCACCTTAAACTATTCTCTTTTTCTTCCGACAAATAATATTAACTGTTTATTTTGATGATTTTTGTCAGCATGATAATAAAAATGCTATTAATAAAAAACTTTGATAAAGGAGCGACATGATATGGTTAACTTAACAACACATATTTCTGGACTTGCATCTGGTTTGGATACTGAAAAATTAGTCAGTGACATGATGAAAGTAAACAAAATCCCTCTAGACAAACTACAACAATCGAAAATACTTAACAGTTGGAAAACGGATGCTTACCGGGAAATCAATACGAAAATAGCAAGCTTCAGAGACGCGATGCAAGATTTACGACTGCAAGGTACGTTTAATGCGCAAAAAGCGACATCGAGCAATACAAGTATTGATGTTTCAATGGCGGGTGTTTCTACACGAATGAACTTTACTATTTCTAATGCAGAACTTGTAAAACCGGCTACGGGTAGTTCAGTTAGTTTTGATTCCAAAATCGTTAATGGATCGGGCAAAATCGATCCAAATGCTGATGTTAATAGTGGAGACTTTATATTTACCTTAAATGATCCTGGTGATGGTACTGGTACTATTAAAATACCTAAAACGAGTTCATTTAATGAAGCAATCGCACTCATTAATTCTAAAAGTGATGTCACAAAAGTCAATGCTGCGATTGTTGGAGGATCTATAGTTTTTACTAGTACTGAGGCTGGTGATGGTAAACCCATCAAAGTAACAAATGCAAATCCTGATGCGCAAAATCTATTGGGAATAACGAATGGCGATACCAATGCTATTGACCCACTTGAGCAATTTTCTGCGGGCACCTTTTCCAACGGACAACCCGCTAAATCGGGGTCTGTTGTTATCAATGGTACAAAAATCACTATATCCGATAACACATTTACATATGATGGTGTGCAAATCAAATTAAAATCAGCAATCTCAGAGGATAACCCCGCTTCTGTGAGTGTAGCAGCAGACACAGATAAGATTTTTGACAAACTTAAAACCTTTGTTGATAAATATAATGAGCTAATAAAAGATTTAAATGACAAGCTTGGAGAGAGTAAAAACCGAAACTATCAACCGTTAACTGAGGCACAAAAAAAGGATATGAAAGAAGCGGATATTAAGCTCTGGGAGGATAAAGCGAAAAGTGGTTTATTAGCAAATGATCCCGCGATACGCCAATTTCTTACACAGCTTCGTACCAGTTTGAGTGAAACGGTTCAGGGAGTTGGGATAAATACAGATTTTGACTCGCTCTCAAAAATCGGAATTACAACAAGCACGAATTATAGAGACAATGGGAAATTAGTTTTAGATGAAGCGAAACTAAAATCTCTATTAACAAGTAATTTGACTGATATTCAAAAATTGTTTTCCAACAGGTTCGATACAGATGATCCAAAAGATACAACCATAACAAGTAATGACAAACGCAAAAATAGTGGCTTGGCAATTAGAGTTTATGATCGTATTGATGATATTTTATCACAATTAAAAGTAAAGGCTGGTTCACCGGGGACAAGTTCGATAAATAGTGATTTGGCAAAAGAGGCTTCGGATCTCGATAAACGAATCGCTAAAACTCAAGACCGTGTTAATGCACAAGAGCAAATGTTATGGAAGAAATTCAATGCCATGGAAAAGGCATTGCAACAACTAAATAACCAGAGTTCATTTTGGTATAATCAACTTAACAACTAATAATTTCATTTTTGATAAAAAGGGTCATTCCATCGTGGGATGACTTTTTTAATGAAAAGTAGTAAGAAAGATTGATTGGTAGTACTAGCTGTTATTGGTGGAATTTTTATTTTCTATCGATGTTTTTTATTCCAATAAAAAATATTTGAGTAAGAGGCTAAACAATTTGTTTGATACTCCGATAATAATAAATACAAAGGAATTAAAAATGAAAATAGGTTAATAAACTAAATGGTAATAAGACTAAACTAAATGTTTGATGCGCCGATAAGAATATATACAAAGGTATTCATTTGGTAAATACACTTAAAACAAATTGCCGGAAGTTACTAAACAAATTGTTTGATTGACCGATAAGTATAAATACAAAGTAAATCCTTTGGTTGTAAGAAGAAAAAACAAAGTCATTAACAAACTCCAAAAGAATGACTTGATAAGTAGAATTGCTAATGCAAATGAACCTTTGGAGGAAAGCACAATGCTAATTGTAGGCAGAGAAATTGGACAATCCGTAATCATTGGCGATGTCATTAAAGTTACTGTTCTACAAATGGGTTCAAAATTGCGATTGGCCATTGACGCACCAAAACACCTTCGTGTAACTCAAGTAAAGCAGAATGAAGGAAGCCTTACTAAGTTAAATAGAGGGGCTAGAATAATCCACCCCACTACAATAATTGGAGATTTCATAAAAGTAACGATTCTCCAAACAAATTCTGGACTGCTTAGATTTGCCATTGATGCACCAAAAGAAATTACGATTTTCCGAGAAGAATTGTACAAAGGGAAACGCTTATCTACAGATCAAAATGTATTTAGATTTTAATTTTATCAAAATTCAATTCTAGTTATTTTTATTTTGATAATAGACCCATTGGGTTTTATTATAGATATTTTTAAAACGGGAATTATCCCAAACAAAATTAGTTTCATTAATAGGGAGGAAAAGTAATAATGCAAATTAACCACAATCTTACAGCAATGAACACATTGCGTCAGTTGAATACTGCATCAACTGGACAAACAAAATCAATGGAAAAATTATCTTCAGGCCTTCGTATCAACCGTGCAGGCGATGATGCAGCTGGTCTTGCAATCTCTGAAAAAATGCGCGCGCAAATCCGCGGATTAGACCAAGCATCTGCAAACGCACAAGATGGTATCTCAATGATTCAAACAGCTGAAGGTGCATTAAACGAAACACACTCAATCCTTCAACGTGTTCGTGAACTAGCTGACCAATCAGCAAATGGAACAAACACTGCTGAAGATCGTAAAGCGATTCAAGATGAAGTTAAGCAGTTAAAAGAAGAGATTGATCGTATTGGTAATACGACAGAATTTAATACACAGAAATTATTAAATGGTAACTTGAAATCTGCTGGTGGGGCTTCTGTTGGACAGAATTCTACTACAGGAGCAATAGTAGCAAAACAGACAGCTGGTAAAATAAGTGGTGCAGTTACAAATGCAACTGCTGGAACTGATTTTGTAAAAGAAACAATTAATGTTGATGGAACATCTATAGATGTTAATTGGCAGAATTTAAGTGCAGAGGAACAAGCTGTACTTACAGCAGCGGACACAGATGCTAATAGTATGCAGAAGGCTGCAGAGTTGATTGGTCAAAAAATCAATGAAGCAATTGATGCATCAGGTAAAAATATAGCACATGTTAATGCTTACAGTGATGGTACAAACTTAGTTGTTGAGAGTGGAACTAAAGGTACTGATTCTAAAGTAACTGCAGGAGCTTCTGGTGTTCTAAAAGTTATGACAGCTGGTGGTGCTGGTACAACTGCCGGAACAAGTGTTTATAATGGAACAGCTGTAGCAACTACTGATTTGTACAATGTAAGTATAAATGGAGTTAGTATGGAAGTAACACCTGGAGCTAATTATGCGAACAATTCAGCTATGTCAACTATAGCTACTCAAATGCAGACTGACATCAATGCTGCAATACTTGCTGCTAATGGAGTATCAGGGGCTACTTCTTCAGCGGACCCAGGATATATTGCTGATGTTAAAGTAAATGTTACAAAAGATGGTAGATTTGAAATCTTAAGTGAGAGTGGCCCAGTAACGCTTAGCGATAAACCAGGTAAGACAGCTGTTGCAGACCTAGGATTGAGTCAAGCTCAAACAGACGCATCTGGCAATGGCGGAATGACTTTCCAAATTGGTGCTAACAAAGGTCAAACTATTACTTTTGGTATTAATGATATGCGTTCAGCAGCTTTAGGGATTTCTGGTGTAGATGTTTCTACTCAAGCTGGAGCATCTAATGCTTTAAAATCATTGGATTCAGCTATTAAATCTGTTTCATCTGAACGTTCAAAACTTGGTGCTGTTCAAAACCGTTTAGAGCACACAATCAACAACTTGAACACATCTTCTGAAAACTTAACTGCTGCGGAATCTCGTATTCGTGACGTAGACATGGCGAAAGAAATGATGAACCAAACTAAGAACTCTATTCTTTCTCAAGCAGCACAAGCAATGTTGGCTCAATCTAATCAGATGCCTCAAGGAGTATTACAACTCTTGAGATAATGATTAGAAGGGCGTCTAGCTTGGTAACGAGCTAGAGTATAACTGGGTGAATTGCTGGAACTTCCTAAAGCTTCATCAACCACAACGTAACTGGAAACGGTCAGCGTGAAGGTGTGAAAATGATGAGGATGTTACAATGGATAATCAGCATCCAAGCTCCTGTGAGGAAACTCTGGAGAAGGTTCAACGACTAGAGAACACGGTCTAAGGTGAAAACTATGACTATGAATCTCGTAGGGCAGCAATAGCTGTTCGAAGTGCCCAGCCCCTAGAATTCAGGGTGAAGATATAGTCTATTCTATGATTGAAAGACATAGCGGCAAAGCAAGCCAACCAACAACCACAAGGAGTTCTACAACTTCTTCGTTAATTTTAAAATTTATAAAAGAGACACTAGCTTTGCTAGTGTCTCTTATTTATGTCAGGGTATTTGGAGAACGTTCCCCATCCATTTTCGCCTCTAACTGAAATGGAGTATTCATTATTACATATCAATTTTAGTTTAATAAAGATAATGGTAGATGTTATATTCCGTCCTCTTAATAAAAATGGGGATATTATGAAGATATATAAAATCCATAGATTTACAAGGAGGAGATTTTTTATGAAATTGTTGGTTTGTCCACGTTGTGGGGCAAAGTTAATGGAAGATGCTTCGGAGAGTTTACGAGAAACTGAAGATGGCGGATTTGTGGTTGATGCATATCCTGCTTATGTGTGTAGAGAAAAGTGTGGATATACGAAGCGAATTTATTCAGTTCCCAAAGTGATTGCTCAGCAAGGAAATGAACGGCTTTTATTATTATACCCTGATGACCAGGGGCGGATTTTAGAATTACGAGATTCAGTGATTTACCCGCAGATGCACGTAGAATCGCTTCTCGCACGAGGGTATTGGGAGGAGTATAAGGGCAATCATGATGTAGAATTGTTACTTGAAAATGCTTGTGACAGTCAAGCTGCTTTTCTAGAAACTCCCAACTTATTTCATTTTGCCACGAGTGAGTTATCACAGGATGCTTTTCTTTGTTGGCTATTGTCTTGGAGCAAGCAAACATATCGATTAGTTGATAGGCCCTTATACAAAGCTGCTGTGGATTTTATGACGATGATTTTTAATGTACATAACATTCCTGTTCCAACAGTCGAAACAATTGAAATTACTCGTCAATTTAAATCGCTGGATATTCTAGCCATTGTGAACAATACCTTTGCTATTTTAATCGAAGATAAAACGTATACAAAGGACCATTCGAATCAGCTCATTCGCTATCGTAAAGCAGTGGATGAGGCATATCCAAAACTGATTCAATTGCCGATATACTATAAAATTGCTGATCAAAGCCATTATCGTTCTATAGATCATGCTGGATATATACCATTCAAGCGAAATATGATGCTAAAAATCTTGAAGAAGGGAAAAGAAAATGGCGTAGAAAATAACATCTTTCAAGATTATTATCATCATTTACAGAAACTTGAAGATGATATTACTGCTTTTCAGTCAAAGCCTGTGAAATTTTGGGACACTTACGCATGGCAAGGATTTTATCAAGAGCTACAAACAGAAATCAATGGTGAATGGGGCTATGTTCCGAACCGTGCTGGAGGTTTTTGGGCTTTTTGGTGGAAACCTAAGAACAATAATTGGTATTATCTACAACTTGAGCAGAAACGGCTTTGTGTGAAAATAAAAGCAGAAGAAGGTGGGAAAAATCGGGAACTTGGAATGAAGAGAATGAAAGAAATATTATTGGCATCTAAAAAACACAATCTTTCACTACAAAAGCCGGCTAAAATGAGCAGCGGCAAAACAATGACCATTGCACAACGTCTTGAATATATTCAGACGAACGATGATGGCACAGTAGATATCAAGCGGACTATTGATGAATTGAAGAAATATTAGCATATTGAATTTCTTAAAGTTTCCATCTGCTCTTGTACCTGTTGCTCCTTGATAAATTTATTAAATGAAAATCTAGGCTCTATGAGCCATCCGAATAATTGTAAAGAGTAATAGATTCGAAAAATATGTTTATTACATTACTAGTATTCTAGAAGCTACTTTGATACTCTAACATATATAAGGAATCTAATTACTGAAAGGACAATGATGGATAAAAACCAACAAGAACAGAAAAGGTTTTTCGAGCAGCAGCTTCAATGGACTTTAGAACGAGCACGTATTTTAGATGAAATAAATGTGAAACTGCATGAAATGAAGGAAATAGTAAAGTATGTACTTATACATGAGCTGAGTTCGAGTGAAATTGAAGAACTAAATAGTCAAATGGATAATTTAAAGAATGTGATACAATGCCTAGAAAAACAATTATATACAGTAATCCATTAGAGAAAGAAAGGTAATGGTTTTCATGGATATTGCACTTTTGTCAACTACATTATCCCAAGGACAAGTCAAGCAACAAGCTTCTATCTCAATCATGAAAAAAGCGATTGATCAAGGGGAAGGAAATGCAGATTTCATAAACAAAATGATCGGGGATGCGAGCTTGAAGGCACTCCAACATGCAACACAACCCTATCTAGGTGGCAACATAGATCTAAAAGGATGAAAAATTCCTTGAAGGAGACAATCGAAAGATGCAGTTGGTAAGGAAAAAAAGACAAACCGGACAGTTTTCTCCTGCCCGGTTCTTTTTCTGTATACAATCAATCTTTGGTTATAACAGTTTAATTCGGTACTCACAGCAGCTGTCGCCGTTTACATTGCATTTTTCTTCGTGGACCATTACTCTTCCATCATAGAAGCGTGAAATGGCACCTTCTAAAATAGCACCCTCTAAATCACAGACTTTATTCCCTGGATGTGCCGGAAGTCCTTTGCAGAAACAATCATCAATTTTTACAAGATACTCATCGTCTTTCGAATCAATGATGGTTGGAATTCCGATTCTTAACTCCTCGAAATGGGAGAGGACTTCGTCAATTTTACTGACAGGCAGGGTACTGCCTATTTTTCTTCCTACGGCAATGGTTGTATTCTTTCCATTCATAGGCAATCCTTGGTACATCCCAATTAAACGAACAGATCTGAAAAGCTCTAAAGGGATCATATTTCCTAATTCTTTTCTATCAATTTTTTTCATGTCTTCATATGTAAATAATTCCATCGGTGTTTCCCTCCTCGTAAGTATGTACCATTTTATTTTGACAGATGGAGGATTTAAAAACCTTGATTTAGGTCAAGGTTTTTAAATCTAGCACTATGTGGTTTTAACAAATGATATCTCCAATTCGGCACATGCCCTAAATATGGAAGTGATCCCGAATAGATTAGTAAACAAAAAAGCGGCTCCGGTATATGCAAAGTTAAAAACACTCCCCTAAACATTTTCGTCTCTCATCCGATAACACAAATAAATATAACTTGTTAAAGGTGGGCTTGGCATGTTAGAGAAGTTGTCTAGTTCGATTAGTCAATCAGCGGATTTTCAAGTAAAACCAGTGGAATCTATTCCAAAAATAAGGGAAGTCTCGGAGGAAGAACCAGATCAGCCTAAACAACAAGCATTTAATAGGGAAAGGACCGAAAAAGTCCTCAATAGTATGAATGACTTTTTAAAAGCTTCCAATTCCCACTTGAAATTCCAGTTTCATGAGGGTTTAAAAGAATATTATGTTTCCATTGTTGATGATACAACCGATGAAGTTATTAAAGAAATTCCCTCGAAGAAACTTCTTGATATGTATGCGGCAATGACAGATTATCTCGGTCTATTAGTTGATCGCAAGGCCTAACAATTAAAAAATTAATAAGAAATAGGGTGGTGATTCTATGCAAATTCCGCAAATCCGATTGCAGCAAACATACGCCCAAATCGGGTTGCGAATAACCCAACCGGTCCAAGAAATCCAACAAATTCCTGCAGAGCAATCAATTAAACAGACTCCTGCTGAGATGACTATCGAACGGCAGCCATCCCATCTTGAGATTGATCAAGAGCAGGCTTGGAATGAATTGGGCTTTAAGAAGACAAGTTTATTATGTGCCGAAATGGCTGACTTCTCCAAGCAGGAAGGATTAGAGGCTGTAGCGCAAATTGCCCAAGAAGGAGATCAATTAGCAGCGATTGAGAATAACACCGATCCATTTGCGTCCATTGCAATGGAAAAGGCGAATCCTGGCCCAGCAGATTTCAACATTGCCTTTATCCCTAGTTACGGATCCGTCAAATTTCATTATACTCCAACAGAGGTTCACATCAATTGGAAACAAGGTGGAGCTGAAATTGCTGCTACTCCTCACAAACCGATCCATAACTATACACCTGGAAAAACGGAAGTATATCTTCGTCAAAAGGGACAGCTCCAAATCGACTTTGTTGGGATTAATGTCAATAAACACTCGTGAATTTTAAATGTAATCTCATTTGAATAGAATGCGGCGAAAGTCATAAGGACATGAAACTTTCCGCCGCTTCTTCATGGTCCAACAACTATCGGGAAAACAAATCAAACTCCAACAAAACCCTTCAAAATACTTAATGTTAAATCCCTTTCACTTTGATACAATTAGATATGATATGTAGACATTTTGTAAGTGAAGACAAGATCGAATGATCATGCAATGATTTTATTGCGTAATAATTAAACTTTGTCCAGCAATTACCGATAATTATTATATAGGAAATGTAGGGAGGGCTATACGTGCGAATCAATGATGTAAAATCTGGTTTTATTACCTACCAAAATCAACAGAACCGTTCAAATATACAAGATATACAAAAAAAGACCTCTGCTTCTGCGGAAGTGAAAATATCATCACGCGGCCGAGAAATCTCTCAAGCGATGATGTCAGAACAAGCCCAGCGGCAAAATCGTCTGCAAGAATTGAAACAGCAGATCACAGATGGGACTTACAAAGTTGACAGCAGTAAAGTTGCTGCAAAGATGATTGAATTCTGGAAAAGCAATTCTTAATGGGAGACAAGAAGATGGAATCCCTGGATAAACTCATTCAAACATTGGAAGAAATGACCGACGCCCATAAACGATTACTTGACTTAGCTGAAGAGAAGAGAACAGTCCTTGTTGGTGGAAATATTCAGGAACTTCAGAGTCTAATTAACCGTGAAAGTTCATGTGTCAATGAAATTGAAAAACTTGAACAGAAAAGAACGAAACTAGTTCAAGGATATATAGCCCAAAAGGGTCTTATGGGCCAATCCTTCACGCTTGAGGAGCTAATCAATATTCAGAACGATGTCACTACTAAGACCACATTGGAGCACATTACTAAACAACTTCGCGGACTGGTTCAAAAAATCACCCATTTAAATGAAAGCAACCAACAATTAATTCATACATCCCTTTCTTATGTTCAATACTCGATTGGGATGCTCGTTCGGAAAGAGCCTGCGATCGGGTATGGACCATATGCAAAGAATCGTTATTCGAATATGTTAGATGCAAAAGTATAGACCGATTTTTTATTTTTTGATAGAGAGAGGGAAAATGAATGACTTCAACCTTTCATGGTATTGAGCTGGGAAAAAGAGGACTTTCTGCCCAGCAAACAGCACTTTCCACTACAGGCCATAACATATCCAACGCCAACACGATTGGCTATACACGGCAGCGGGCAGAAATGCAAGCAACCCCATCCATTTCCAATAACGGAGTACAACTAGGAACGGGTGTCAATGTTAATAGCCTAGTACGATTAAGGGAAGAATATTTGGATACACAATTTCGTGGTGAAAACAAAAAATTGGGTTACTATGAAGCTAAAAGTGATACCTTATCTAAAATTGAAGACATATTAAACGAACCATCAGACGATGGACTAGGCCATGTTCTGGACGAATTTTGGAAGGGATGGCAGGAACTATCGAAGGATCCTGACAGCTCCGCAGCACGTGCTGTTGTTAGGCAAAACGGTGTGGCAGTTGTTGAAACCTTCAAATATATTTCGGACTCCTTAGAACAAATTAAGGATGACCTTAAAAATATCATTACCACCAAAGAGAAAGAAGTAAACTCTTTGGCAAAACAAATTAGTGATTTAAATGGTCAAATTTCCCGACTAGTGGCAAACGATTATCAGCCCAATGATTTATATGATCAACGTGATGTGCTAATCGACCAACTATCAAAACTTGTCGATGTTAAGGTGACACCCATTTTGAATGGAAATGATAAAGATACTGGGATGGTCAACGTATCTGTAGGCGGAGGGCTTTTAGTATCAGGCAGTAACCCTGCCAATCCTCTTAAAATAGTTATTGATGATGTAGTGGATGTAGAAAACGGCATTACGATAGGTGGCGAACCCATTAGTTTAGAATCCGGTGAATTGTTAGGACGGATTGAATCTTATGGAATAAAAGACGGTGGTTCGAAATCAACGATTCCAAGTATGATGGATAAAATTAATGAATTAGCCAGGACTTTTGCTGAGGAAGTAAATAAGGTTCATCTGAGTGGATTGAATTTGGAAAATATCCATGGTGAATTAGACGAAAGTGGGAATCCTCTTAAAAGCGTGGAATTTTTCACAAAAATAGGAACAGATTTTACTGCAAAAGATTTGAATGTAAATCCGGATATCATGGTAAATTTAAACTTAATTTCTGCAGCAACTAAAGAAAACAATGGATCTCCAGATCAGTCCTCAACAGGAAATGGCAAAAACGCTCTGGATATGGCAAAAATTAAATCCGGTATTGGTGATCTTTATCGGAATATTATCGGGCATTTAGGGATTGATTCACAAGAAGCGCAGCGAATGTTGAACAATACGGAAGGGATTGTCAATCAAGTAGAGAATCGCCGCCAATCCATTTCAGGAGTATCCTTGGATGAAGAAATGGCCAATATGATTAAATTCCAACAGGCATACAACGCTGCTGCCCGGATGGTAACGGCAATGGATCAATGTTTGGATAAAGTAATCAATGGCATGGGCCGTGTGGGATTGTAGGAGGGAACTGAATGGGCTTTCGAGTGACACAAAGTATATTAAATCAAAATATGTTGAATAATTTACAGCAAAACAATCGTGCAATGGAAAAGTATCAAAATCAAATATCATCGGGTAAAAAAGTAACAAAACCATCGGACAATCCTGTGACAGTGGTTCGAGGCATGACCTATCGCTCCTCACTAAACGATGTTGACCAATACAAACGAAATGCTGATGATGGATTTGCCTGGATGACGACTACTGATGACGCCCTCAGTGAGGTAAACGCAGTAATACAGCGGGTCCGAGAACTGACGGTTCAAGGTCTTAACGGATCGAATGATGAGGGTGCGCGCTATGCGATTGCGGAAGAAATCAATCAGTTAAAAGAACATCTGGGGGAAATCGCTAATTCGCAAATTGCCGGAAAATATATTTTTGCCGGAACAGATTTTAAAAACCCTCCGTTTAGATTTAGTAAAGATGACCCAAATGCCGAGGGCTCACCAAAAGCATTTCTAAATGAAAACCAAGAAGCATTTAATGTTCAGGTCGGTCAAACAAACAATGTGCAAATCAATGTACAGGGAACAAATGTGTTTAATAATGATGGGGATGGCGGTATTTTTAAAGTATTGTCAGATATCGTTGACTATTTTCATTCACCAGAGGCGGGAACTAATGATCATTTAGCTAAATTAGATGGCCAGATGGATAACCTTTTAAAGGAACGCTCAGAATTAGGTGCCCGTATGAATCGTATGGAGCTAAGCATTTCACGCCTAGATGGGCTGGAGATATCTACGACAAGTTTAGTTTCAAAAGAAGAGGATGTGGATATTTCTCGAGCTATTATCGATTTGAAGTCACAGGAGAACGTGCAGCGTGCTGCTTTATCCATAGGAGCTCGAATCATTCAAACTTCCTTAGTTGATTTTTTACGTTAATTTTTTAAGGGCAGCACATGCAATATTGTGCTTGCTTTTTTTTTATCAAAAAAGAATACAGATAAAGTAGGAAATTATGGTTTTAAAAACCTTCGATACTTATTTGGTTAGTATTTCCAAAAAAACGTTTCATTTATCCTATTATTTTGATAAAATTAAATAGAAAATTAGAATAATTACGATAGTAGGTGTTGTCGATGTATCCCAAGATAAATCAGAACATTATCATTGATATTAAATACCATGATCAATCGTGTCGGTCTATTATTGCAGAAGTTGGGGAGGATGATATTTTAATCAGTCTCCCTTTGGATAGAAATATTATTGGACTGTTAACAGAAGGAACGAAAGTGGATATCATTTTTATGGCAGATGACCATCAATATAAATTCCACTCAGAAATCATTGGAAAGAAAAAAGACAATATTCCTTTATGCCGGATAACCAAACCACAAGAAAGAGAGATTATCAGGATTCAACGTCGAGATAATTTTCGAGTGAATTCCAATTTACGTCTTATTATCAATGAAAATAAGTTATACACCATCAATATTAGCTCAGGTGGACTGCTACTTTCCTGCGGAGTGGATGTACAACTAGAGAAGGGGGAGGAGGTATCGGGGACTTTGTTCGTTCCTAATACGCAGAACAAGGAATCCTCACTAATTCCTTTTCAGGGCGAAATCATACGTATTCATTTACAAGACCAAGAAAGAAAAAATGTTGCGATGAAGTTTACTAAGATGGATAAGAAGGATCAAATGAAAATCGTTCAACATTGTTTTGAAAAACAAAGACAAATGCGATTGAAAACACGATAGTCAAAAGCATGTCAAAAAAAGCTAGAATACATAATAGGCCCTCTTTAATAAGGAGGGCTATAATTTATGTAAACTGATTAAGCAAAAAAAGTAAAGATTTAATCCCTTTTTTATAAAATTCTAACAAATTGTTTACAAATCTTTACAATGTTAGTATGATTATATTGAGCCTTTTCGCTAGAAGAATCGAAAATGGAAGCGGTCCCATTTTTTATAATAATAAAATTTTTTAGTCTTTTTGATGTACACCCAAAAAAAAATTCATAAGAGCGAATCATTTTGTAAAGCATCGTTTATGGAGAGAGTTTGAAAAAAACAAAATTAGTTTTACCTTTTTGTAAATAGGCAAAAATGTTTGTAAAACCAAATCTGTTCAATTCTCATATTCATTTAGGAGGTATTCAAATGAGTTTAAAACCTGCATTATTTGAGATGAAAGAAGCTTTAGTGAATCAAAAAGTAGGTCGATCAGAACAAGATTTCATTCAAAAATTAGAAAATAAAAACCAATTGAGCGCTGGAACCTTAATTTTTTATTTTAATAATTTGATGATGTTGAGTATGAATAATTCTGAACCTGGAAGCCCGTCCCTTGATGATTCAAAAAAAGTCAACCGCAAATGGACTAAAACTGAAATTGAGTTCATGTTTCAATATATTAACGAACGTCAAGAGGAAGGTGCTCTAAATATAACAGAGATATTGGATGAAGTTGCCCAACTCTTAACACGAGGTTATCAGTCTGTAAATTATAAATATTACTCACTTATTAAGGCAAAAAATAATAAAGAAGTAGCCAACCAAAATGCTTATCAATTCATTACCATTACAGAAAATGAGGTTCCCGTGGTATCCACTGAAGTCATAGATGAACCATCTCCAGAACATCAAGTCATTAATAAGGAATCCTCTGAAGACAATGATTTGTTGGACATTTTATCGGGATTAATCACTAACGTACAGCAGCTACCGGGAATTAATCTAAACGAACTTCTAAGAAGTTTATACCAACTGACAAACATGGCGCTTCAGAACCAGGACGCAGTTCAGCAGATAGCGAGTATGAAATCGGAAATCAACCTCGAAAAAGAAGCTATGCGAGAACAGTTAATGAAAAAAGAACAACAGTTTATTCTGGAGAAAAAGCGCAATGATGAATTACAATTAGAGGTTGCTAAGCTGGCAAAAGAAATAACAGCATTTAACAAGTTGGGAGACGCGGCCAAAATTCAACATTTGAAATCATATAATCAAAGACTTAACTACATCATTGATAGTTTTGGTGTAGTCCTTCAAGTTAGCGGTTAAATTTAATTCTTAAAATGAATGTAAAAACGGTATTAGCAAAAAAACATCAATTTATTTTTATCTTTTCTCCTTAACTATTTTTTATTTCAACCGATATAAATAATAACATCAATGAAATGGAAATTGAGAGGAGTAATCAATTATGGCTTTTAGTAATCCATATCAAACCTATCAAAAACAAGCGGTCATTACTTCTAAACCAGAAGAATTAACATATTTGTTATACCAAGGAATGATTAAATTTATTCGGCTTTCTAAAATGGCGCTTCAAAATAATAATCTAGAGGAGAGTCACGGTTACAATCTAAGAGCCCAGGATATTGTGAGCGAGTTAATGGTATCTTTAAAAAAAGGGTACTCCATCTCAGATTCTTTGCTTTCGTTATATGATTTCATGAAGTCTCGTTTAATTGAGGCCAACATTAGTAAAAAAATTGAGATTTTAGAAGAAGTGGAAGGATATGCTTTAGAATTATCGGAAACATGGTCTACGGCAATGAAGCTAAATAAAACTAAGAACTAAGGTCTGATAAAGCAATGGACGAATTGATAACACGTATTTATGACATCACTGTAGAAATGAATCATGCACTAAAAGATGATGATTATGAGAAATTTGATCACCTATTAAATACTCGGAACAGCATAATGATCAAAGTTGATACGGTGAGAGCTGAAATCCCAGGCTTCCAATATACAGCTAAAGAAAAACAATTGTTGGAAGAAACTCGTACCATTGATCAGCGTTTGACATCACTTTTAAAAGTAAACATAAGTGAAACCCAACACTCCTTAAATCAAATGAAACAAAAGGAACAAGTTACTAAAAAGTACCGCCCGTATATCAAACAAACAAATGGAGTTTTTTTAGACTCAAAAAAATAATAGTATGCGTGGTCTCTCATTATCTGATGAGTGATCACGCATTTTTTTGTTTAAAATGACTAAAAATTGAACGAGTAAAAGGTTCATAAATTATTCTGGCACAAATCAAAATTACTGAAAAAAGAATCTTTTTTTGGGTACAACAAAAAAATATATCTTTTGAACTAGTATTTTCGACACAAAATGATAAAATAGTAGTATATTCGCTAATGGTAAAACATTCTATTATTTAAGAAGAATATAAAAAAACCGAATCAAGATAAAGGCACACCTGATGAAAATCAGTGTCGCAAAGCTATAGGGACTAAGGTGCTTTTGTACTATGTCAGCCAGTTTACCAAAAAGATTAAGGTATTATTCATAGGTACTAAATGTCTAGATGAGGATAGATTTTCTGTGTCTACAAAGATATTTATTGTCTATTACCTCCCTTTGGTAAAGGTGAGGTTCTTTTTTTGCGACAATTTGGGAGGAACTTATGTACTCTTTAACAACCCGTTAACGGAGGGAAGATATCCATGACTCATCAACAAGTAATGGACAAACGAACGTATGGTCAGCTTTATAATTTTATGGAATATAAAAAGATGAGACCCTTCTTCGTAAAACCTATTAAAATAACAATGGGAAACCCAATCAATGAAACGTATTACCTGGTAAAAAATGTTGTATACAAGGGAAAGCAGATTCTTGTAATGAAGCAAAAAAAGGATTCAAAGACGATTATGTTGGTAGAAGCGGAAATAAAAGATGGGAAATTAATACATGTTTCTATGGTCTCAGAAGAGGTATTAGTGGAAGTTAGCGGGATGTTAGAAAAAATTATTTAATACTCTATAGGATACTACGGGAAGAACAAATACGGAAAGTGAGAATAATGAGACAAAAAGTTTCAATTCGTTTGCTTGACCACATATTCATATTTCGTGGTCACGTTTCTTCTGAATTTTGCTAATTAATCGATGAAAATCAACAATTTGGATGAATAGTGTTACATAGAATATCTGGGATGAAAGGGTGCTATCCATTGATTAATGGTGAGGATTGGTTTACGAAAACAATGCTAGTTAATACATTATCCAGGACGCAAAAATTACGGTCGCCTATGGAGGGAACCACTTCCGGAGGTGAGAATTTATTTACCGCAGTCTTAAATCAACTTTTAATGCAGCAGGAATTACAATCGACAGTACAACCACAAATCAATTCCTTTGTCCCAAATATTATGAATGAAATCAACCAATATACGAGTAATCAAAACATGCCTTTAAACACGAATGAACCGTTACGATTCCAGACATTAAACGCAGATAAATTAAATCAAGTTTTGGGCGGGAAATTAAAAGGAATGGGCGAGGTTTTTGTTAACGCTGGAAAACGGTTTAATATCAATCCGGCTTTGTTAACAGCTATTGCTCAGCATGAAACAGGGAATGGGAAATCTCGTGCTGCCAATGAAAAAAATAATATTGCTGGAATGATGGGTATTAATGGCTTGAAATCGTACTCCTCCATTGAAGATAGCATTATGGATATGGCTCGCAATCTTAGTAAGAATTATTTAGGAAAAGGCTTATCAAGTATTCCTGGGATTGGTGCGAAGTATGCTCCTATTGGCGCGGATAATGATCCGTCCGGTTTAAACAATCAATGGGTATCTGGGGTGACCAAGTTTTTTGAACGGCTTACTGTGTAACAAGCAGTGATATAGACTTCAGCTATGAAAAAAATGGTAGCTTTGAAGCACTTTTTTATAGTATATTGATATAGAATGTTTTTAATTTTTGATATTTATCAAAGATAATCAAATAAATACGCTCAAGTTGAAAAGGAGAGTTAGCGGCTTGAATAATATTGCCATACTACAATCGGCTTTAGATGCATCCAGTTTACGGCAACAGGTAATTTCTAATAATATAGCCAATGCAGAAACTCCTGGTTTTAAAACAAAGCAGGTAGTGTTTGAGGATATATTAAAGCAACAAATAAACAATCAATCCAAGTTTGTAGGCAATCGGACTGACTCCCGCCATTTTGCGATTGGGTATTCGTCTGCCATTCCTTCTGCAAAAACGGTCAACAATACGAATACTGTCATGCAAAGCAACGGGAACAACGTTGATATCGATGAAGAAATGTCTCGGATGGGAAAAAATTCGTTGTGGTATTATACACTAACGCAGCAACTTACTAGTGAATTCCATCAATTATCAATTGCGATTAAAGGAAGGAGTTAAAAGCTATGTTTGATTCCTTAAATATAAGTGCATCTGCCTTATCAGCTCAAAAATTACGAATGGATGTAACCTCCTCCAATATTGCTAACGCCTCAACTACTCGAGGGAAATTGGTGAATGGAAATTGGGAACCATATCGTCGTAAGATGGTCGTGATGGAACCTAGGGAAAGAGCTTTTAATCAGGTTTTACAGGGGGAAATAAAAAAACAAACCGGGTCCGAGACCAAACTGCAAGGGGTAAGGGTCACGGGAATTGTGGATGATAAAACACCATTCAAGACGATTTTTGATCCTACTAACCCGGATGCAGATAATGAAGGATATGTTAAATTACCAAATGTCGACTTGTCAAAGGAAATGGTCGACTTACTTGCTGCATCTAGAGCCTATGAAGCAAATATTACGACGTTCAATACCGGGAAATCAATGATGTTAAAAGCTTTAGATTTAGGTCGTTAGGGGGCGTATGAATGAATATTTCTAATGTAGGTAGTGGATTAATCAAAATTAATCAAAATCCTTTCCAAAACGTAGAAGTGGATAAAACTAAATCTTCATTTGGAGATGTACTCCAAGGATATTTGGAGAATGTGGATAACACGGTTAAGCAGGCCGCTGACCTAAGTACAAAAGTGGCCACAGGTGAGATTGATAATATACATAATGTAATGATTGCATCACAGAAAGCGCAGATATCATTGGAACTAACAGTAACCGTCAGGGATAAAGCTGTGGAAGCATACCAAGAAATGATGCGCATGCAAATTTAAAGAATGATGGAAAGCTAGGCAGGGTGAGAAATGAATCGATCATGGACAGATCAAATCAAACATACCGGAGAGCGCTTCAGCGATTACTGGAGAGCAAGAAGCCTGAAACAAAAAGGGCTCATTATAGGGACATTTTTATTTCTAATTGTTGCCTTATCGATGTTTATCTTTTTCGCGTCTCGTCCGCAATATGTCCCGCTCTATACGGGTCAATTGACACAAAGGGAAGTAGGAGACATAAAAGCAGAATTGGATAAACAAGGGCATTCAAACTATAAAATATCTGATAATGGAACTATGCTTCTTGTTCCAAAAAAAGACGCATCCGATTTAGTAGTTAGTCTTGCTTCAAAGGGATATCCAAAAGATAACAAAATTAATTACGATATTTTTGGTCAAAATCTCTCATTCGGAGCAACAGACCGCCAATATAACATTCTTGAACGTGAAGCGATGCAAAATCAAATCGCTGAAGTACTTACACATATTGATGGAATCAAAAACGCGGAAGTCATATTGACTTTGCCTGAAGATTCTGTATTTATCAGACAAGGTCAAGATCAAACAGCTAGTGCTTCAGTAATGGTAGAGGTAGAGCCAGGGGTGCAACTTAACTCCCAGCAGATTAAGGCACTTTACACATTAGTCTCGCGCAGTGTACCGAAACTGCCCGTAGAAAACATCACCATTATGAATCAATACAGCGAGACATTAGCTCTACAAGAAACAAACAATAATGATCAAACAGTTGATAAGTATGACGAACAGCGAAAAATACAGCAGAATTTGGAACGAGATATCCAACAGAATCTTCAAGGCTTGCTAGGGACAATCCTTGGATCAAAAAAAGTGTATGTCCATACCTTTTTAAAAATGAATTTCGATAAAGTGAAAACAGAAGAAAAATTGGTAAAACCGGTAGATGAAAATAATAACGGTATTGTCATAAGTTCAGATAAAAACTCCAAAACAGCCACTGGGACAGGAGCAAGTGCTGGGGGTGTAGTCGGAACCGGCGAAACCGATGTTCCTGGATATCCTGGTGAAAGTTCAAGTGGTGATAGTAGTTACGAAGAGTCGAATAACAAGGTGAACTATGAGGTAAATCGAATTAATAACGAGATTATTAAAAGTCCTTATCAAATAGAAGATATTACAATTAATGTTGGTGTTGAGGCAGATTCGGCCAATCCTGATAAGTTATCAAAGGCAACACAAGATAATATTCAAAACATAGTTGCTAATACAGTTCGGACTGCTCTCGGACATCCTGATTTAACCCAACAAGAGATTGACCAACGGATTACAATTTTTCCGCATACATTCGCCACAAACACAACTATGGGAAGTGGCTCATCCACGAAATGGCTTTATATTGCCGGCGGCATAGCCCTAGGACTGCTTTTGATTGGCGGTTTAATTTGGTGGCTAGTAAATCGAAGAAAACAAAATGACCTTGAGTTAGAAGAGGATAAAGCCTATAAAACACCAGTCGTAGAACCGGACTATTTTGCAGAACAAGATATGGGTGTTGAAAGCCAGTTAAAGAAATTGCTTGATCAAAGGCCGGAAGATTTCGCAAAAGTGATTAGAACATTGCTACATGAAGAGGAGGCGTAATTTCCATGGCGACAGCCTTAAAGTTGACCGGAAAACAAAAAGCAGCGATTTTGCTCATTTCGATGGGAAAGGAATCCTCCTCTAAGGTGTTTAACCATTTGCCAGAGGAGGAAATCGATCAGCTTACACTTGCAATCGCCAATATTCATAAAGTGGATGCCAAAGAAAAAGAAGAAGTATTGAAGGAATTTCATGAAATGTGCATTGCTCAAGATTATTTGGCAATGGGGGGAATCAGTTTTGCACAGGATGTGTTGGAATCTGCACTGGGTAAGGATAAAGCCAAACAGATAATACATCGATTAACGTCAGAGCTCCAGGTTAAACCATTCGAGTTTGCCCGCCGTGTTGACGCCATGCAAATCTATCAATTCTTGCAAAATGAGCATCCTCAAACCATTGCGTTAGTATTAGCTCATTTAGAGACCCAACAAGCATCAATGATTCTATCTTCACTCCCTAGTGAACTTCAATTCGATGTTGCCAGACGAATCGCATTGTTTGAGCAAACTTCACCGGATGTAATTAAGGAAGTAGAAAATATTTTGGAACAAAAGTTATCATCTACCATCCGCGAAGACTTCAGTGTGGTAGGGGGAATTGAATCGATTGTCAATATCCTAAACGGTGTGGATCGTGGAACGGAAAAAGGTATCTTAGAGAATCTTGCTGTTAAAGATGAGGAATTGGTGGAAGAAATCAAAAAGCGCATGTTCCTCTTTGAGGATATTATTAATCTTGATCGCCGTGCTATCCAGCGTGTTATTCAGGAAGTGGAGAATAATGATTTACTCCTTGCACTGAAAGCAGCCAGCCCGGAAGTCAAAAAGGTTATTTTCGAGAACATGTCAGAAAGGATGGTCGAAACGTTCGAAGAAGAGATGCAATTCCTCGGACCAGTCAGAGTCAAGGATGTCGAGGAAGCACAAGGAAGAATCGTTTTCGTTATTCGCCGCTTAGAGGATGCGGGTGAAATTGTCATTGCTCGAGGTGGAACAGATGGCATCCTATTCTAAAGTATTTAAGGCTACTAATCTCTCTTTGATAGAAGAGGTGAAGGTCATTTCCCAGCCGCTGCTCGCCGTTAACGCACAAGGAGAGGCACCTGATACAGAGTCCCAGCAAGAAGGCAATGAGATTTTTGGGACACAAAAAGCTAACCAATTGATACAAGCTGCTAAAGCTGAAGCGAAAGCAATTATTGAAATGGCAGAGCAAAATGCAAGTTCAATAGAATCCGCCACTTCAGATAAAATCAACCAATGGTGGGAAGAAAACCAGCAAAAGCTTGAGGTCTTGACACTTGAAGCTAAACAGCAAGGTTTTGAGGAAGGATTAGCAAGTGGAAAACAGGAGGCAATTCTGAAGATACAGCAAGAATATCAAGGGAAATTAGAGCAAGTTCAACATTTGTTAAATGTTGCTTATGAACAAAAGGAATCAATTATCGCAGAAGCAGAACCGTTTTTACTCGAGATGAGTACTGTTATTGCTTCGCAAATTGTTAAACAGGAATTAGAAAGTAATCCTGAACATTTTGTGGAGTTAATTAAACAACATATTCTTCGCTTTAAAGAAAAGGAGTCGATTACAGTCTGTGTTCATCCTGAAGATTTTGATTTTATTCAATCGCATCGTATACAGCTCGTTGCTGTTGTTAACGGAGAAACAGAAATCAAAATTATCCCGGACCATTCCGTTTCACTCAAAGGCTGTATTATTCGTACCGCATACGGCAGTGTCGATGCCCGGATTGATACCCAAATTGAGGAAATCAAAAAAGTAATTCTTGAAGCGAGAAGGGAGCCGGAAAGTGGGATTATCAGCTGAAAATTATATCAATCTCATTCGGACGATTGACCCGGTTAGAGTCAATGGGAAAATCACCCAAATCATCGGGCTTACGATTGAATCCCAAGGCCCTGATGTTAAAATTGGTGAATTGTGCTCAATCTATCCCTCTCAATCGCAAACCCCTATTCAAGCCGAGGTTGTAGGTATTAAGGAGAATAAAGTGCTGCTAATGCCACTTGGCGAGGTACGCTCAATAGGTCCTGGCTGTGATGTGGTCGCAAGTGGTAAGCCGATGAGGGTTAAGGCTGGCAATCAATTACTGGGACGGATTCTAGATGGTTTGGGTCAACCAATCGATGGTAAGCCATTGCCGCTAGGGTTAGAGGAAGTGCCTACGCACGCAATCCCACCTAACCCACTCAGTCGACCCCGGATTCATTCACCTCTAGGGGTAGGGGTACGTACGATTGATGGGTTATTAACTATGGGTAAAGGGCAAAGAATGGGGATCTTTGCCGGGAGTGGCGTCGGAAAAAGTACACTTCTTGGCATGATTTCGCGAAATACGACAGCTGAAGTGAACGTTATCGCACTTATTGGAGAGCGAGGACGTGAAGTACTTGATTTTATTGAACAAAACTTAGGCGAAGAAGGGTTGAAAAAATCTGTCGTGATTGTAGCGACATCTGATCAACCGGCCCTTATTCGGATAAAAGGTGCCCTGACAGCTACGTCCATTGCAGAGTATTTCCGCGATCAAGGAAAGGACGTATTACTTGTGATGGATTCCGTTACCCGTTTTGCTATGGCGCAACGAGAAGTTGGTTTAGCGATTGGTGAACCCCCGACGACCAAGGGGTATACTCCGTCTGTGTTTGCGATGCTGCCACAACTTTTGGAACGTGCTGGAACTGGGCCGAAGGGCTCGATCTCAGCAATTTATACGGTTCTGGTCGATGGTGACGACATGAACGAACCGATTGCCGATGCAGTGAGGGGAATTTTAGATGGACATATTGTCCTAAATCGTGCGATTGCAGGGAAAGGGATTTTTCCTTCGATCGATGTTTTAAACAGCGCAAGCCGAGTTATGACCGAAATTACGTCTGAAGAGCATATAACTGCAGCACAACACTTCAAGAAATTACTTGCCTCCTATAACGAGGCCGAAGACTTGATCAATATTGGTGCCTATAAGAAGGGCTCGAATCGGGACATCGATTTGGCGATGAGGCTAAAGCCAACAATGGATAATTTTTTACGACAGGGAATTTATGAAGCTTCACAACTTGAGGAGGCAGAGTCCTTCCTACTTTCACAATTTGGAGCGATGATTCGATGAAATTTACGTTTTCTTTTCAAAAAGTACTGGACGTCAAAGAAAAAGAACAGGAAATTGCTAAGCAAGAGTACGGAACTACTAAACTCCGACAATTGGAACTAGCTGAAGAAATGGAAGGGCTAGAAGCGGTCAAGGAGAATGTTTTCAACCAATACAATGATGTAGATCGCAAAACGGTCAAAGAGATTTTAGCGTTTCAACAAGAAATTGACCATGTTAGCCTACGGATGAAACGGTTGGAGGATCAATCACAGCAAATTCATCAGGAAGTAGAACAAAAACACCAAGTACTCATCAATAAAAATCAGGAAACAAAAATGTGGAACCAGTGGAAAGAGAAATCAATGGAAGCTTTCCAAAAGCGACTCAATCGAAGTGAACAGGCGATGCTGGACGAAATGGCAGTCTTACGCTATACCCGAAGGACATAAGGAGATTAACCAATGGCAGAAAAACGACGCGGAATACTAGGAAGTATTTTATTCTGGGGGATTTCGTTACTAATGACCGTTCTATTAATATTGTTCCTGTTAAATTTTGTTGGATTTCCTGTTTGGAAGACATTTCAAGATTGGGGAAATAAAATACCTGTTTTGAATCTTATCATTCCTGATTCTAATTCTACAGAACCCGAAGTGCCTGTTGGTGTTAATGATTGGAAAGAAAAATATTTAAACAACGAAGCTGTTTTGAAAAAAAGGGAACAGGAACTAACCGAGTTGAATAAACAACTAAGTTCTAATCAAAATGAAATAAAGGTTTTAAAGAAAAACAATGAAGATTTACAGAAACAGTTAGAAGATAAACAGATAAAAGAAGTTCAGGATCAAATGAAACAAGTATCAGGGATTTATGCCAGTATACCTGCATCTAAAGCAGCTGCAATGCTGGTATCCATGCCCCTTGAGGAAGCTTCGTTAACGATATCTCAGCTAGATCAGGAATTGCAGGGCAGCATCCTAGGCAGCATGAAGGATGTCAAGAAAGCAGCTCAAATTACCATATTGTTAAAAGAGATTGCGGGACTTGATAAAACTAATCAAACTGAGCTTGCAGCTCAGGTACATGAGCTCGCTCTAATACATGAAAATCCAACGGAAACCTTAGCTGAAACCGTTGCAGGGATGCCTCCTGCTCAATCGGCTAACATTATTCGAACAATGATGGCTACGAACTCACAAGTAGCTATGAACCTCATGAAAAATATTAAGACAACAAGTCGTTCGCAAATTTTAACGGAAATAGCGAAATCTGATAACAAATTGGCAGCAACGATCGCGGCAAATTTAAACAACTAGAAATAACTCCAAGGAAGGAGAAAATCATGAAACGCACTATGTTCTTATTTGTTTTGTTTTTTTATTTATTTTCTTTTCAACCCACCATTTTTGCCGCGGGTTCATCTTCTAGCGGCGAGATTTCCGCCTATGACTCTATCCAAAAAGGTGAGAGGAAGCCGTCACCTCCAGATGCAAAAGTCGTGGATAACGGGTCACCTTCCGTGTTTCCCTTATTTATCAAATTTATTCTCTCTTTTATTTTGGTTATGGGTTTATTGATTGGATTATTGCGCTTTCTTTCAAAACGAAGCAGACAAATACAAACAAATGGCCTCGTTCTTCCATTAGGCGGTCATGTGCTTGGTACGAACAAATCGTTACAGGTTCTCCTCGTTGGTCAGACGATATATATAGTTGGAGTAGGAGAGAACATTACGATAATCCGCACTATTTCACAAGGGGAAGAATATCAGCATCTTCTTGAAAGCTATGAAAATCAGGCGGAAGGACACCCACCTAATTGGTTAACAAAGGATTCCATAAAAGGGTGGAACAGTGTTTTTCGAAAGCATATGCAAAACATGAGGAAAGAAAACGGGGAGGAATAGGATCAATGATACGAAAATTAGCCATTCTTGTTCCTCTACTTTTACTCGGGTTCTTTTCTACTGTTTATGCCGCTGTTCCCACCCAAACAATTCTTCCTGGAATTGACATGGGCTCAAGTGATCCGGATAAAGTCTCAAATACATTGCGAATTATTCTTTTAATTACGGTACTTTCTATTGCACCGGCCATACTTATTTTAATGACAAGTTTTACCCGTATTATTGTTGTACTTGGCTTTGTTCGTAATGCCCTTGGTACTCAACAAATGCCACCCAATCAAGTATTGATTGGACTCTCGCTCTTTATGACTTTTTTTATCATGGGTCCTACTTTTTCGCAAATCAACAATGAGGCATTACAACCATTTATGGCTGGGAAATTGACGCAGCAAGAAGCCTTTGATGCAGGGAGTACGCCATTGAAGGAGTTCATGGCTAAACATACACGTGAGAAAGATTTGGCACTTTTTATGAATTATGCCGGGATGGATAAACCTAACACCGTGCAGGACATTCCTTTAACTGCTTTAGTTCCGGCATATGCAATTAGTGAATTAAAAACAGCCTTTCAGATGGGATTTATTATCTTTATCCCATTCCTAGTGATTGATATGATTGTTTCGAGTATCCTGATGTCGATGGGGATGATGATGCTGCCTCCGGTGATGATTTCATTGCCATTTAAAATCCTATTATTCATTTTAGTAGATGGTTGGCATTTAATTTTCCAATCACTGCTCATGAGTTTTTAAGAAGGAAGTGTAATCCATGACGACTGAAATGATCATCGGACTTGCCCAAGAGACTGTTTATACCATCCTTATTGTCATCGCTCCGGTTGTCGGTATCGCCTTATTGGTCGGGTTATTGGTAAGTATTTTTCAAGCTACCACACAGATTCAAGAACAGACGTTATCGTTTGTCCCAAAAATCGTTGCGGTATTCCTAGCCCTTCTTTTCTTTGGGGCATGGATGTTGCGGCATGTCCTTGATTTCACGGAAAATTTATTAGGTAATCTCTCTAAATTTGTGGGGTAAGTGATGACTATTGACACTTCTACCTTGTTGAATTTTTTACTTGTATTCGTAAGAATCACTTCATTTATGGTTACCGTCCCAGTATTTTCCGGACGTCAAATACCGAACACTTATAAGATTGGCTTTAGTGTGGTGCTTAGTGTATTATGTTTCGGTTTATTGAATGAACCCATCCACTCTTTTTCACTGGGGACAATGGTCCTATTAATTCTTAAAGAGTTTATGGTTGGTATTGTGTTAGGAATGGTCGCGAATATCCTGTTTTATGCTGTCCAGTTGGCAGGGGCTTTATTGGATCTGCAAATTGGCTTTTCCATGGCCAGTCTTTTTGATCCTACTTTTGGGACGAATTCACAAATAACTGGGCGGTTCAAAAATATCCTAGCCATCCTGGTGTTGCTTGCTACAAATGGTCATCATCTCCTCATTCAAGGGATATTAGCTAGTTTTGATTGGATTTCCTTGCAAGCCACTATTCCTGCCTGGTCGGACGGCCGCATGTCTACCTTTCTAATGGAATGTGTCCAGCAGATGTTTATGATTGGCTTTATGATGGCAGCGCCACTTATCGGAACGTTGTTTATTGTTGATGTTGCCCTTGGTATTATCGCAAGAACTGTGCCTCAGATGAATGTGTTTGCTATTTTCCCTCCAGTCAAGATTTTGATCCATTTTGGGATGTATATTATCATTTTACCTGGTTTCTTTTACCTGCTAAAAATCCTTTTTGAAACCATGTTTGGATCCATGTATTCGTTATTGAAAGTAATGGGGGCGTAACCATGCTGCTTCGTTTAGATTTACAATTATTTTCTGGTGAAAAAACGGAAAAGGCTACCCCGAATAAACGTCGAGAGACAAGGAAAAAAGGAGAGGTTGCGAAGAGTCCGGAAGTCGCATCAGCTCTTACCTTGCTTCTCTGCTTTGCTTTTTTCATGGTTGCTGGAAAGAGCTTAATTGCGGGGTGTCTTAATATCTTTCGTCATAGTTTTCAGGAATATTTACTTTGGGATTTTTCTCTCGCTAGCACACAGCTATTATTTACCCAGTTATTGTGGGATGTTGTCAAATTGGTTGCACCCATTTTTGGCGTAGTGCTAGTAGCCGGTGTAGTTGCTAACTATTTGCAGGTTGGATTTATGTTCAATCCGGAATCTTTGAAAATGAATTTAGGAAAACTGAATCCGCTTCAAGGATTCAAAAGGATTTTTTCCCTTAAATCTATTATAGAATTAATTAAGTCGATATTGAAAATAGTGCTTACCTCCAGTATTGCTGGAATGATGATTTGGAAACAGAAAGACGAGCTGTTTTCAATTGGTCATAAAAGCCTTTGGGATTCCTCTAGATTCATAGGTTCTCTAACAATTCAAATCGGGATCGTAGTAGCCGTCATCTTGTTGATTCTGGCGGCAGCGGATTATTTTTATCAAAAGTTTGAATATGAAAAAAAAATCCGAATGTCGAAACAGGATATCAAAGACGAATATAAGAAGATGGAAGGCGACCCGTTCATTAAAGGAAAGCGTAGAGCAAAACAGCGAGAGTTATCCATGAATCGAATGATGCAAGAGGTACCTAAGGCCGATGTTGTCATCACCAATCCTACGCACTTTGCCGTGGCCATCCGCTACGATATTGAAACGATGGATGCGCCCGAAGTGATTGTGAAAGGAAAAGATTATATCGCTTTAAAAATCAAAGAAATTGCAAAACAAAATAAAATTATGACAGTAGAAAATAAACCGCTCGCCCGTGCTTTATTTGCTGCGGTAGATATTGGCGAGCCGATCCCGGAAGAGATGTTTAATGCAGTAGGAGAGATATTGGCTTATGTTTACTATCAAGAAAATCGCTATAAGGGGATGATGACTTGAAAACAAAAGATGTATCCGTGTTGATTGTTGTCATAATGATTGTTGCAATGATGATCATTCCTCTGCCAACATTATTATTGGATTTTCTATTAATTATTAATATAAGTGTGTCATTGCTAATCTTGATGGTGGCTATGAATACAAAGGAACCGTTAGATTTTTCTATTTTTCCAACAGCTTTATTAATAGCGACGCTTTTCCGTTTAGCACTTAATGTGTCGACTACGCGTTCGATTCTTTCAAATGCGGACGGAGGAAAAGTGATTGAGACGTTTGGATCGTTCGTTGTTGGCGGCAGCCCTGTTGTCGGTTTTGTCGTCTTCTTAATCCTCGTTGTCATCCAATTCATTGTTATTACGAAGGGTTCCGAACGGGTAGCGGAAGTAGCTGCTCGGTTTACCTTAGATGCAATGCCCGGAAAGCAAATGAGTATTGATGCGGATATGAACGCCGGCTTAATCAGTGACCAAGAAGCCCGTGTGCGCCGCAAAAAAGTCGAACAGGAGTCGGATTTTTACGGGGCCATGGACGGGGCCAGTAAATTTGTTAAAGGGGATGCAATTGCAGGAATCATCATCTTAATAATTAATGTTGTTGGCGGATTCATCATTGGGATGGCCATTCATGGCATGGGCTTTGCTGAATCTGCCAGTACATTTACGCTCTTATCCGTTGGGGATGGGTTGGTTAGCCAAGTGCCGGCCTTGCTTATTTCCACAGCGACGGGGATAACAGTTACCCGCGCAGCTTCGGACGGTACGTTAGGTGCGGACATCATGAAACAGCTGTTTAATTATCCAAAGCTGCTTTATATTGTTGCCGGGACTATATTAGTCCTCGGTATTTTCACCCCGATTGGCCTTTTCTTGACTTTGCCTGTCGCGGGATTATTGGTCTTCGGTGCCTATTCCATGCAAAAGGCTGTGCAAAGAGAGCAAAAGCAAAATGATTTGGTTGAAATGGAGGAGCAAGAAGAAGCCATCAGCAGTCCTGAAAAAGTAATTAATCTGCTTCAACTCGATACGTTAGAATTGGAGATAGGATATGGATTGATTCCATTAGCCGATCAAAATCAAGGTGGAGATATTCTTGATAGGATTGTGATGATTAGGAGGCAGTTTGCCATTGAATTGGGTTTAATTATTCCAACCATTCGCATCCGAGATAACTTACAATTAACCCCCAATCAATATGTATTAAAATTCCGCGGGAGCAAAATTGCGTCCGGTGAGGTATACCTTGATCATTTTCTTGCCATGAATCAAGGTGGAGAAAATGGGGAAATCGAGGGCATTCATGTGACGGAGCCAGCATTTGGGCTGCCTGCCACTTGGGTGAGTATTGAGGCGAAGCAAAAAGCCGAGCTGATGGGGTATATTATCATTGATCCGTCTTCCGTTATTGCTACTCATATAACAGAGGTATTAAAAAAGTACGCATACCAATTGTTACGAAGAGAGGAAACAAAGGAATTAATCGAAAACTTGAAAGAAACCCATCCAAATCTGGTCGAGGAGATCGTTCCGAACCTACAGTCAGTCGGAGATATCCAGAAGGTGTTACAGAATCTTCTGCGTGAACAGATCTCGATTCGTGATTTAGCAACGATTTTTGAAACCTTAGCAGATTTCGCGGTTTTTACAAAGGAACCTAGGGTGTTAACGGAATATGTGCGTCAGTCCTTAACACGGCAAATCACGGAGCAATATGCTGATGAAGGTGTCATTCATGTGTTAACGGCTGGAGCGACATTAGAGAAAGGCATTTCCGATTATATTCAACAAACGGAAGCAGGGGTTCATTACCTTTCGATGGATCCGCAAATGTCTAGAAAAATTACTGAAGAATTACAACAACATATTGAACGAGTCATAAAAGCGGGGGGGCAGCCGATTTTCCTGACTTCTCCTTCCATTCGCATGTATTTGAAACAGTTTGTTGATAAAATCATGCCGACTGTGCCCGTTCTTGCATATACCGAGCTGGAGCCCGATATTGAGATCCAAAGTATAGGAGTGGTGAATATATGAAAACAAAAAAAATTGTAGCCGATTCTATGCCTCTTGCTTTAAAAATGGTGCGGCAACAATTGGGTGATAACGCCATTATCGTGAACACTAAAGCCATTAAAACTGGTGGAGTGTTTGGTTTCTTTGCTAAACAAAAATTTGAAGTTACGGCATATTCTATGGAAAAAGAAGGAGCTCGTGAGGAACCCAAATTTTCAGTAGAACTTAAAGCGAGATCGGAGAATAACAATCAGATGAGCAGTGAGTCTAGTAACTCTGTCTTCCATAAGAAACCCCAAGAGCTCTATAATTATTATTCACAACCGACTGTTGTAACGGAAAAACCAGCTACGCCAACGCCACAATCTTTGGAAAAGGAAAACCCTTTTCTCGATGAACTGACATCAATGCGAAAAATGATGATGACCTTCATGATGAATGATCATCAGGGTAATACCTTGCCACCAGGATTAGCTAAGTGTGTGAACAGCTTGAAAAAACAGGGCGTGGACGAGGAAATTATTGAATATATAGTGAGCTGTATGCTAAAAAGGCACGAGTCAATGATCGAGATGGCTGAAGATGTGATTGAAAAAGAAATCATTACGATTGTTAAAGAAATCATTGAAAAGCGCGTCCCGCGATCAAACATGGTCAACGAGAGTACGCGCATGATTAATGTTATTGGCCCAACCGGTGTTGGAAAAACCACTACAATCGCCAAACTAGCCACTGAACAAGTGTTAAAACAAAAGCGCAGAGTAGCGATGATTACCACCGACGTTTACCGTATTGCCGCAGTAGAACAACTAAAAACATATGCAGGCATCTTGAATGTACCGCTTGAGGTGGTTCGTACAAAGGATGAATTAGAGAAGGCTCTAACGAAACTTACGCATTACGATCTTATCTATATGGATACCACCGGACGCAATTACAAAGAAGTGAAATACCGCGAATCCATCAATGAATTTTTAAATCATCCTCTTGAGAGTGATAATTATTTGGTTTTAAGCTTGACCACCAAATTTGAGGATATGCAAATATTGTTGAATGAATTTAGGGAAAGCCCCGTCCAAAAATTAATTTTTACAAAATTTGACGAAACGACAAGCTACGGTTCGATTCTTAATGTCGCGTATAAATTTCCTTTTCAATTAGCCTATATCACTAACGGCCAAAGTGTCCCAGAAGATATTACAGCAATCGATGCGACACTGCTTGCGAGATACTTATTAGGAAAGGAAAAATAATATGGATCAAGCGCAAAGTCTTAGAGAATATATGCACCGTTTTAATATTCAGGAGGAAAAAACTCATGCCTCTCGTGTGATTACAATTACGAGTGGAAAGGGTGGGGTCGGCAAATCCAATTTCACGCTTAACTTTGCCTTAGGCTTGCAAGCAGCTGGAAAAAAGGTTGTCATCTTGGATTTAGATTTATCAACCGCAAATATAAATATTCTAATGGGAATCACGCCGAGATACAGCCTGGTAGATGTCCTTTATCACCAGAAATACATTTGGGATGTGTTGGAAAAGGGCATCGAAGGAATCGAATATATAGCGGGCGGCTTTGAAATCCAAGATCTTATGAAATTAGATCAACAGACACTAACCTTTTTTTGGAGTCAAATTCAAGAACTTCAAACCTATGCAGATTTTATCTTACTGGACACCGGTGCTGGTATATCAAGAGAACTCGTAGATTTCATTATAGCATCGGACGAAACCATTTTGGTGACAACACCAGAGCCAACGTCCATTGCTGATTCCTATGCCGTAATGAAAACTGTTCACCAGTTCAATAAACAATTTCCAAATTTCCTTCTAGTGGTTAATCGTGCCCATACCTATCGAGAGGCTGTAGAAACATCAAGAGCATTGAAAAATGCTTGTAGTAATTTTCTTAAGATAAAATTAAAAACACTTGGCTTTCTAATGGAGGATATGCACGTTGGGAAAGCTGTACGATCACAAACGCCATTTTTTATTTCCTTTCCAAATTGTGAAGCATCAAGAAGTATCAAACAAATTGTATATGCTTATTTACCTAATAGGGATGAGAATACGACAGTTAAAACAAAAGGGATCCGAGGTTTTTTCGAAAAAATGTTGTCGTTTGGTAAATCGTCTTAAAGGGAGGACCATATGGCAGGAAATTGGGGAGTTAATGCAATCCTAGGATTAACCGCGTTCATTTGCACCTATTTGTTTTCTTATTCGAACAACACATGGCAAACGTCCCTGTTTAGAGCGGGGATAGGCCTTCTAGTTTTCTATGTTTTGGGCTATATTTTCCGCTTTGTTTTGCAGCAAGTTGGTTCAAAGAAAAATGGAGCTTACATTCAAAAGCAGGCTCTAGATGAGGGAATCAATCCTGAACTAGACCAAAAAAACGAAATTGTTGAAGAGCCAATTGGCGAATCATCGTTCCAATCTATTCCTCTCCAAGCATTACATAAGGGGGAGGACACATAAGATCCTAAAAAATCATACACACCATCTGTTTACACAGACAAAGCTAAACAAGGAGGGATAACCGTTGAGACCAGCTATCAAAGAAATCACACCACATGATTTTTTATGGAGGACCTATCGTGAGAACCATGATTCTAAATCACAAGAAAGTCTGGTAAAACAATATATGCATTTGGTAGATAAAATGGCCAATCGTTTGAGCGTAAGCATCCCACCACGTATGATCCCCAGGGAGGATCTAATAGGTTTAGGCTATATCGGTTTAATTGAAGCAATTAAAAAATTTGACTATCAAAAAGGTTATCAATTCGAAACGTATGGTCTTTGGCGGATAAAAGGCGCTATGCTCGATGGGATTCGCCAGATGGACTGGGTCCCGCGCGGATTAAGAGAGAAAGCCAAGAAACTCAATACCGCTTATCGCCAATTAGAGCAGAATTTATTGAGATCACCTTCCGAAGAGGAATTAAGTCAATATTTAAATATGTCACTAGACGAAGTTGATCAGGCGATTGCGACGTTATCATTATCTAGCCTATTATCTCTTAATGAACCGATAAATGCTCATGAAGACGAAGGGAAAGAGCAGAGCAGATTGGAACAAATTAGTGATAATAATTCCGTATCACAAGTACAGCAATTGCAAATGGGCGAATTTCGTAAACTAATTGCTGATGGTATTGACAAGATGCCTGAGAAAGAAAGGCTAGTTATCTCATTGTTATATTATGAAGGATTGACACAAGTAGAAATTGCTGAAG
The DNA here is from genome assembly GCF_044762155.1 of Neobacillus sp. NPDC097160. Lineage (NCBI taxonomy): Bacteria > Bacillati > Bacillota > Bacilli > Caryophanales > Bacillaceae > Neobacillus > Neobacillus sp. NPDC097160. The sequence continues at coordinate 121,717 of NZ_JBIWDU010000006.1, forward strand.
TGCTAAATCTAACCAAGGGAAGAATCTCGCAAATTCATTCTCAAGCGATCCTTCGACTGCGTCGGACCTTCGAAGCAAAAGGGTTTTCATTAGATTCGTTTATGTGACGATAAAGAGAATGACTGTTTTGACACACTCTAACTGTTAAAGGGGTGTGTTTTTGTTTTTGATAAAGAAAGGAATTAAACAATTTTTTTCTTTTTCCGATAATAAAAGGGGGTATGGCAAAATTCTTAGGAAGAAATGGTGTTGCATGTGAAAACTACATTTGAAGCGAATTCTCTTTTCAAAATTTATAAGTCACTTTTTGATTATCATCATGATATGCCTGTTTCGCTCTAGATTTAGAAGGTAACTTTATATTGTTTAATGATGCTACTGTGAAGTTAACAGGGTATTCAAAAGAAGAAGCACTTCAAATGTCATTTATACCATTATTACTGGATGATTGTAAGGAAGATGTTTTTCGGTATTTTGACAATGTTTTACAAGGTAATCAAGAAATTTTCAAAACTATAATACAAAATAAGCAGGGAAAAAAAGTGGAAGTATCTTTGTCCGTTTTGCCACTTTACCTAAAGAAACAGATTATTGGTGTAGGATGTACGGCAGAAGATACGACTGAAATAAATAACTTAAATCTGTTATTAACAGCTGCCAATGAGAGAATCGATTTTTTGAGCTTTCATGATGAACTAACTGGGCTAGCTAACAAAACATTATTTGATGAAAAAGTGGATATCGCGATTAAACTATATAAAAATACACACGGGAAAATGCTAGGGGTCCTGTATTTTGATTTAGACCGTTTTAAACTCATTAATGATTACCTTGGACATAATATCGGTGATCAAATATTAAAAATAATTGCACAAAGAATCCAAAGCAGTGTCAGAAGGAATGACATAGCCGCTAGGCAGGGCAATGATGAGTTTACAATTTTATTAGATAATGTGACTAAACATGAGGTAGATATCCTTGCACAAAGATTTGCAGACCAAATTGCAGAACCTATTATGATTAAAGGTCAAGAGGTTTTCCTTACTCCAAGTATTGGGATAAGTCTATATCCGGCTGATGGGAAAAACGCGAATGATCTTATTAGAAAAGCTGATATGGCAATGTATCATGCAAAAAAAGAAGGCCGAAATAATATACAGTTTTATCATGCAAACCTAGAAAAAAACAACTCCAATCGCATAATACTTGAAAATGAACTAAGAAAAGCAATTGAAAAGAATGAATTTATTCTTCATTATCAGCCTATTATCGATCTTGCAACAAATAAGATTAATGGTGTAGAGGCATTAATTAGGTGGGAACATCCTGAGCAGGGAATAGTACTTCCTGACAAATTTATCCCGATTGCTGAAGAAACAGGTATGATCATCCCCATTGGCGAAATGGTCTTAAGAAAAGCATGTTACCAATTGAAAAAATGGCGGGAGAGTGAATTATTGCTGCCCACAATTTCGGTTAATATTTCTATTCGTCAGTTTTATCAACCGAACCTAGTGTCTATGATTGAGCAAATTATCAACGAGACAAGCATTGAGCCTAACTGCCTCACTATTGAAATTACGGAAAGCATGACAATGGACGTGGAAAAGGCTTCAATCATTTTAAATGATTTAAAAAATATTGGCGTTAATATTTCCATTGATGACTTTGGAACTGGATATAGTTCACTTAGTTATTTGAAAAAGTTCCCAATTGATAATTTGAAAATAGATCGATCTTTTATAAGTGATATTGCCAAGAGTAAAGATGATGAAAATATTGCCACTATGATTCTACTAATGGCAGATAACCTTGGTTTAAGTGTGATAGCTGAAGGTGTGGAGACACGTGAACAGTTGGGGGTTCTTCGCCAGCATCGTTGCAATGAAGCACAAGGTTTTTTATTTAGTAAACCCCTCGCTGAAGACGACATGAAAGAATTTTTATCTAATTTACCTTAAAGTTCATTAGATGATAAGGTATAGTTTCATTGGTGGAAGTGTTAATTAATATTTCTAATAAAACAGTCAGGTGACTGTTATATTTTTTGATATATGAGGTGTTCGGATTTGGGGTATTTATCCAATCGGCGAGAATTTAATAGAACCATATTTAAACTACCTTTTCAGGCAAGAATTGAATCCTTAACAACGTGCGATGAACAATTTAATTGCCCAATATGGATTCTAGATATGAGCGCCGGCGGCCTGAAATTTGTTAGTAAATCTGAATTTAAGGTAAACTTTATTGAAATATATAAACTAAATATAACTTTAAATAATAAAGACATCGTGATTTATGGGAAAATAATTAGGAAAAAAATACTGAATCAAAATTTTCGCGAATACTCTGTGAAATTTAATTTCTTTTATAATGAAATGTATAAACAAGGGTGAGAAATTAATATATAGTAAAGTGAAAAAGTTAAGATGCAAAAGATATTTTGAATCTGTTCGAGAAATCATATATAATTTTCAAGTGGGGCAGGGCTTGTCCAACATAATTTCATAAGATTGGGAGTAGTAACATGGAAAAAGTACTTATTTTTGGTCATAAAAATCCTGACACGGATACGATTTGTTCTGCGATTGCCTACGCAGATTTAAAAAAGCAATTAGGAATGGACGTTGAACCGGTCCGCCTTGGACAAATTAATGGCGAAACACAATTTGCCCTTACGCAATTTAATGCAGAGGTTCCTCGTTTGGTTGAAGCAGTGGCGGCTGAAGTCAACTCTGTTATTTTAGTTGATCACAATGAACGCCAGCAAAGTGCTAATGATATCACGGATGTCCGCGTACTAGAAGTAATCGACCATCACCGCATTGCCAATTTTGAGACAAGCGATCCATTATATTACCGCTGCGAGCCTGTTGGCTGTACGGCAACTATTTTAAATAAAATGTATAAAGAAAACGGCAAAGAGATTAAACCGGAAATTGCGGGACTCATGTTATCAGCGATTATTTCCGACTCTTTATTGTTTAAATCGCCAACCTGTACCCCAGAAGATGTGGCTGCAGCGCGTGAATTAGCTGAAATTGCAGGTGTAGATGCGGACACGTACGGCTTGGAAATGCTAAAAGCCGGTGCCGATGTGCGCGATAAATCAATTTCTGAATTGTTAAGCCTTGATGCAAAAGGATTTGAAATGGGAACTAGTAAAGTAGAAATTGCCCAAGTGAATGTAGTGGACACTGCCGATGTTCTTGAACGTCAAGCGGAATTGGAAAGTGCCATTACTGCGATCATCGAAGAAAAGAACCTGGATTTATTCTTATTTGTTGTAACGGATATCTTAACAAATGATTCGGTTGGATTAGCCCTAGGCAGCAAGGCCGAAGCAGTGGAAAAGGCATATAACGTAAGCCTCGTCAATAATACGGCAACATTGCAGGGTGTCGTTTCCCGTAAGAAGCAAATTGTGCCCGTTTTAACAAATATTTTTACAAAATAAGAAAAAAACCGTTCGTAGTTTGAACGGTTTTTCTATTTACTAAAGTGAATCGGCTTTCTTCTGGCTTTCTTCCTTTTTGTGATTCATCAGGAAAAATGTCAACGGCTGTTCTGAACCTGTCATTAGTTTGTAGACATAAGAGGACGTGACTTTATAGCCATCCTCGATTTTCGTTGCCAAATAATTCGTCCGTTCAAAAAGAATTGAGCGAATATGGTTTACTTGGCGCGCTAATTTGTCTAATATTGCGTCTTGATTGTCCAATCGCTTCAACACACTACCTTGTAAATCTTCTTGTTTCTCCATTTTCTCCGCTGCTGACTTTTGCAATTCCAGTTGTTCGTTCATTTGCATGGCAAGGTGCTGATTGGCTTCCTCATTTTTCTCTAATCGATTACTTAAATCCTTCAGCTGTGAGTCTATTTGATTCCATTGATTAACCTTTGATTCCTCTTGTTGGGAATAGCGCATTCCAAGTTCGGCAAGTGCTTGTTTAAGTGCCTCATTGGCCTTTTGCTGGTCACTTAGTAATTCCGCCAAGAAATCTTGTCGTGAAACCAGTTGATTTGGCTCTTGAAGTTTTTGTCTATTTTTATAGACATCCGGATGGTTCTTTTTATTTATATATAATCCCATACCACTCTCCGCCTTTTATGTTTTTAGATGTGTTATTTTATGCTTAAAAGAACGGACATGAATGGGCTGGTCCAACTGGATTGTAAAAAAACAGGAAAGAATGGCCATAAAAAAAGGCGACTTGTTGTCCATCTTGTATCTTCCTATTAAAAAGGAAACTGTCTGTTTGTTGTTTGCACAGAAACCCATTTGGTTACATTTAGATAAATTAAAATAATTTTATTTGTTGAGTATAGAGAAACGAAGGTGTTGTATATGAAATCCGAAATCGTCACCATACAATTAAGAATTTACCGAAAATTATTATACTTTAGGAGGAATTCAAGCATGAAAGTAGAAACTAGAGTAAGGGCGATAAATTGTTTACATTTTACTAACGGCCAATTTGTCGACTCACAAAACAAAAAATCATTTAAAAATATCAATCCTGCTACAGAAGAAGTGCTAGGATACGTTGCTGAGGATGGAAAAGCTGAGGTTGACTATGCGGTGGCGGCAGCGCGTAAAGCATTAAACGGGAAGTGGAAAAATACTACTTTGGAACCTGCCATTACTATTGCTAACTTGGAAACTAGCACCATCTTTAGCAATGGGGAACACAGCCGGTATTAAACCAGCGGAATGGACCCCAATGACCGCAACAGTATTAATGGGAATTTGTAAAGATGCAGGGGTTCCCGAAACACTTGGTTTTTCGGGATTTGCGTACACCATTCGGCGGAATGAAAAATAGCGGGATTGGCAGAACCGGCGGTATGTCCAGTATTGGCTTTTACTCAGAGCTATCCAATATTACCATTAAACTATAAGAAGGGAAGTAACCGTTTTGACTAATAAAGTAAAACAGTATGCAGACCAATTGGCAGAAGCAGAATCAAGTAGAATTGGAACGGCACCACTTACGACAGTTGATTCTGAACTGACAGTAAAAGAAGCTTATTATATTCAGCTTGAAAACATTAATAAGAAATTAGAGCAGGGCCAAAAGGTTGTCGGCAAAAAAATTGGCTTAACCTCATTAGCCATGCAAAACCTGCTCGGTGTCGATGAACCGGATTATGGTCACTTGTTAGACAGTATGGTAGTGGAAAACGGCGGGCAAATTTCAATGGAGCAAGTGCTGCAGCCGAAGGTAGAGGCGGAAATTGCCTTTATTTTAAAAAAAGAATTACGAGGACCGCATGTAACCACACTTGATGTGATTCAAGCAACCGAGTATGTCGTTCCGGCACTTGAAATTGTTGATAGTAGAGTGAAAGATTGGAAGATAAAGTTAGTTGATACTGTTGCTGATAATGCCTCATCAGGTTTTTATGTCCTTGGCGGAAAACCAACAAAGCTAGAGGATATTGATCTTGAATTAATCGGCATGGTATTAACAAAAAATGGAGAACTTGTTAATACCGGCGTAGGGGCTGCTGCTTTAGGAAACCCAGCAACATGTGTTGCCTGGTTAGCAAATAAATTGTCCGAGTTTGATATTCCCCTTCGTGCAGGAGAAGTGATTCTATCAGGTGCGTTGTCTGCAGCCGAACCGGCACGTGCCGGTGATTCGTTTACGGCAAGATTTGCCCATATCGGGCAGGTAAGTGTCCACTTTTAAAAAAGAAGAAAAGGAGGGAAAGTATATGAATCAATATAAGGATATTGCCAATTATTTAGTTGCGGCAGAAGTGGAAAAACGGGAAGTGGTTAAAGTCACGGCCAACCTAAAACCTGATTTAACCGTGGAAGAGGGCTATCTTGTTCAGCAGGAAATTGTCAATATGAAATTAAATGAGGGAAGAAGAATTGTTGGTCCGAAGATGGGCTTAACGAGTCATGCGAAAATGAAACAGATGGGGATCGAAGAACCTATCTATGGATATGTGTTTGATTATATGCTGATTGAAAATGGCAGCCGGGTTCGTTTACATGAAATGATTCATCCTAAAGTGGAAGCGGAAATTGCCTTCATTATTGGAGAAGACATTGAGGGTCCAGGTGTTACTGGTGCCCAAGTTTTGGCGAAAACGGAATATGTGCTTCCAGCTTTAGAAGTGATCGATAGTCGATATGAAAACTTTAATTTTACACTCCCTGATGTTATTGCAGATAATGCGTCAACGTCAAGAGTTGTTTTTGGCACTACGCTCAAGAAACCAGAACAATTTGAACTAGATTTAGTTGGTGCTACTCTTTCCATTAATGGGGAAATAAAGGAATTAGGTGCAGGCGCTGCTGTTCTTGGGCACCCGGCGCACTCCATAGCGATGCTGGCAAATATGCTCGCTAGAAAAGGCGAGAAAGTAAGAAAAGGTGACGTCATTCTAACGGGTGGTATTACCAGTGCGATCATGTTGAAAAATGGCGATGTCGTAAGTGGTAAATTCGATGGTTTAGGAGAAGTCACTTTTACCGTAACGGATTAAAAAGGGAAAAATGAAAATTTTTGATTAAGGATGGTTGTCATGCCAATAATTAATGTGCAAATGATGGAAGGAAGACCGAAAGAAAAGGTTGCCGAATTAATTCGCAACGTAACAAATACGGTTGCGGAAACATTAGATGCTCCGAAAGATAATATTAGAGTGCTAGTGACAGAGCTGCCAAAGACTCATTGGGGCAAAGCAGGGGAACCAGTCGGAAAGTAATGGTCAATAAAATGTTTGTGGAGTATGGCGGTAAATTAAGCTGCCATACTCTAACGAATGAGCTAAAAGCTTCAACATAATAAAATGAACTGGTGTTTCATAATGAAGCAGGTTCAAAGCCAGGCCCAATAATCTTGGGAGCCTGGTTTTTTATCGTCGAAACAGTTCCAAGGGAAGCAAGGGGTGCCGCGGAAAAGTTGGCCGAACTCCTTCCTTTCATTTTTGGAAGGTTCTTTTTTTGAAAAAATGTGTCATACTTGGGTTAATACAACATTTAAGGAGTTAAAAATGAATAGATGCGGTTGGGTAAATCAGGATCCACTATATATCGATTATCATGATCATGAATGGGGGGTGCCCGTTTATGATGACAGGCTGCTATTTGAGTATTTAAATCTCGAAGGGGCCCAGGCCGGCCTTAGCTGGTATACCATTTTAAAAAAGCGCGAGAATTACCGCAAAGCCTTTGATCAATTTGACGTTGAAAAAATTGTCCACTATGATGAGGAAAAAATCGCCGAACTTATACATAATGAAGGCATTGTCAGAAATAAGTTGAAAATTAATGCTGTCATTACGAATGCCAAGGCATATTTGAAGGTGGTCGAAGAATTCGGATCCTTTCACACCTATATTTGGTCATTTGTTGGCGGGAAACCGATTCAAAACCATTTCAAAGAAATGAAAGATGTTCCGGCGACAACTGAAATAAGTGATAAATTAAGCAAGGATTTAAAGAAACGTGGCTTTAAATTTGTCGGCTCGACAATTTGTTATGCGTTCATGCAGGCAACAGGAATGGTAAATGACCATATTGTTAGTTGTGATTGTTATCAAAAAGAGAAAACTTCAGCGCATTAAAACGGAAGAGCCCATCACATAAGCGATGGGCTCTTCTGCTAAATGAACATATAAATAATTACTTTGAAGGTTTTTCAATCAAGAAATCTGATGCAGGAATGGGAATAATTTTCCCTCCTATTTGGACGTGAACGGTATCGTTGAAAATGGCTTTTACAATTCCCTTTAACGAGATTGTTGAATTAACAGAGATTTTCTTCGATTCAGTTTGATTGGCCAAATTAATCAACACCTTTCAATTATGGATAAACCCTGTTTAAAATAAAAAAAAGATCTGAATAAAGATACTCTAAATTATTCGCAAAAAAGTTTTAAATTCCTGCTTTGTAGATCATCTTTTATGGAAAAAATGAAGAAAAAATTGGTCATGTTATTCTCATTTATTTTGCAAGGGGTGTTAAACAAAAAATTGATGATAACATGAACCGTAGTTCAAGTATCCCATGTTTTGGGTGGGGTGTCAACGAAAAGGTGAACTATGGTTCAAATTTTAAAAACGTGTTATGATAGCAGTGAGGTGATCATATGCCAGATCATGAAGATAAACTTGTTGGTGAATTTCCTTTTGTCCCGAAACAGGAACGTGCGCAACAAAAAAGAAATGCCCTGATTGAAAGCGGAAATGCTTTATTTAATTCTAAAGGGTACGAACAGACAACGGCAAAGGAAATTGCCGCACATGCAGGGGTAGCGACTGGGACCTTTTATCGGTATTTTTCAGATAAACGGCAGCTCTTAATGTCACTTATAGAGGATAAATTAGAAAATTATCTTCCACCTGAACCAAGTTGGGTTTCAAGCGATCCAGAATTGTTGCTGGCTTCGCTTTTGGAAGCACATTATAACCGTCTTAATGAGTTAGGACTTCATCGCGTCCTGCCTGAGTTGCTATCGAAAGACTCAGAGCTTGCTGAGGTGTTGGGGACAGCACGTAAGAAAATACATGCCAGAATTCATTATGGATTAACCCAAGCGAGTGAAAAAGGATTGACCTGGACAGATTTGGATTTAGATACGGTCTCATGGGCAATCATGGTTTTAGTGGAGAACGGACAGGAAAAAGAGCGTCAAAGCGGAAAAAAGGTAGATTTTCGCGAGATCGCAAAGGTGATTTGCCGAATGGTCTTTCCTCCTGCAGCATTAGAACATTTACGGAATAGTGAAAATGATACAACGGAATAACGAAATAGTAACAACAAGGAAGGAAGTTTAGGCTTGGATATCGGATCAGTTATTGATATGAAAGAACTGAAATCACTTAAAGTAGAACTAACAAGGTTTATGATGGCCTATAAGTTTGCGTTAGACGAAATGAATACAAAAATTAATATCTTAAAAGATGAGTTTAATTATATTCATGACTATAATCCAATAGAACATGTAAAATCTCGGTTAAAATCACCGGAAAGTATTTTGAAGAAGGTATATCGGAAAGGCTATGATTTTACATTACCGGCAATTAAAGAAAATGTTAGGGACATTGCAGGGATTCGAATTACATGTTCATTTATTTCAGATATTTACGAGATTGCTAAGATGATTAGTAAACAAAAGGATGTTCGGGTGGTCGATATTAAGGATTATATAAAAAATCCAAAGCCGAATGGCTATCAAAGTCTGCATTTAATTTTAGAAATACCGATTTTCATGTCCGACCGCGAAGAATTAACGTACGTAGAAGTTCAAATTCGGACGATTGCCATGGATTTTTGGGCAAGCTTAGAACACAAGATTTATTACAAATACAACAAAGAAGTTCCAAACAAGATGATTGACGAACTAAAAGATGCTGCGACCATAGCCGCACAGCTGGATAGGAAAATGGAACGCCTTCATAAAGAAATATCTTTGATAAAACAAGCTGATCACGAACAGGAAGAACGTTTAGTCACTAATCATTCCTTTTTGGATAACTTTTTGAAAAAGTAGTAAAAAGTTTCATTATTTAATGAAAAGAAAGTGGTGAAAGTCATGAAGGTAAAAGATTTTATGGTGAAGGATGTTATTTCAGTAAGCCCAGACAGCATCATTAAAGATGTTATGGCAACGTTTGTGGAAAAGAAAATTGGCGGCGTGCCCATTATGAATAATGATGGGGCGTTATGCGGGATTGTAACAGATGGTGATATTTTGCGGGCGATTAAGCCAATGGATCGTCGGATTCTAGATTATTTTAGCTTTATCACGTATATTGCTGAAGCAGATTTGGATTTGCATCTCAGTGAAGTGGCAAATAGGGAGATCATTCATATTGCCAGAACAAATGGGATTGTGACAGTAAAGCCAGAAGATGACATGAAAACCGTCGTGGATCTTTTATCAAAACATCACTTTAAGAAACTTCCTGTCGTGGATGATAAGAACCATGTTGTCGGTGTCATCAGCCGTGGTGATGTGATTCGTAATATCCAACAAACCATTGTAAACAAATTATAATGATAGAATAGAAAAGCCCATCACTTTAAAAGGTACGTGATGGGTTTTTTAAAACAGATCGGCATGGCGATTGGTACAGGAACGAAGAATTTGTTGAAATATGTCCGTCGTATTACGATACGGGGGTATGATATAATAGGGTCAAAAAGGGAGGCGGTACCATGTCCATTGATCAAGGGAATGTATCTAATGAAGAGTCCTGTTGTACACCAGATGGCGGCCACAGGAAGAGCCACCATTCAGATAAGGTGAAAAATAATCTTGTCACAAGACTTAACCGGATTGAGGGCCAAATACGCGGAATTAAGGGCTTGATCGAAAAAGATACGTACTGTGATGATGTCATAAATCAGATATCTGCTACCCAATCAGCGTTAAATAGCGTAGCCAAAATCCTCCTAGAGGGCCATATGAAGAGCTGCGTGGTCGAGAGAATCCAAGAAGGCGATTACGAGGTCTTGGATGAGGTACTTGTCACAATTCAAAAATTAATGAAAAAATAGCGGAGGAATGAAGCATGGAACAGGTTACTTTACATGTTAGCGGGATGTCTTGTGGTCATTGTGTAAAAGCTGTTGAAGGAGGCGTTGGCGAACTTCAAGGTGTAAAAAAGGTTACTGTCAAGCTTGATCAGGGTCTTGTGGATGTCGAATTTGATGCCAATGTCGTTTCACTAAGTAAAATTAAAGAAGCGATTGATGACCAAGGATACGATGTAGAATAAAAAGGAGAGAGCTCACCGCTGGTAAGCTCTCTCTTCGTTTATTGCGATATAGAATTTTCTTTTGAAACATTATTCGTTGTTTCCGGTACACGCAGCAAGATTAAGCCACCGATGATGAACAAAACAATAAGGCTGAATACGCCGCTATTGGTGCTGCCTGTTAACTGGGCGGTTAACCCGACTAAAAATGGTCCCAAAATGGCCGCAAATTTATAAAAAATGCTATAGAACCCAAAAAATTCATTCGCACTCTCTTTTGGAACAAGTTTTGCAAAGTAGGACCGGCTAAGTGCCTGGATGCCGCCTTGAGAAGAGGCCACAAGCATCGCTAATATCCAGAAATCTAGAGTCGTTTTTAAAAAATAGGCATACGTACAAATAACGATATAAATAAAGATTCCAACGAGCAGCATCGTCTTACCCTTAAATTTATCAGCGAGCTTTCCATAAATAATCGCAAAAGGTGCAGCCACGACTTGAGTCGCAAATAAAATAATCAAAAGGTTAGTAGAAGTGATGCCTAAATCAGATCCGTATGCGGTTGACATCGTGATAATTGTGTTAACCCCATCAATGTAAAAGAAATAGGCTATTAAAAATAGAAATAATGGGCGGTAAAGCTTAATTTTTTTAAATGTTATAAAAAGCTGCTTAAAACCATTTGAAATAGGGTTAGGAACGCGTTCTTTATAATAAATCTGGTTGACATTTTTCAACATCGGAATCGTAAACAAACCCCACCATAAGGCTGTAATCGCGAATGCGGCCTGACTCGAGACGGTAACGGATAAAGGAATGATGCTTTGCTGTGATAAAATAATTAGGGCAATCCCAAGGATAAATGGGATGGTACTTCCGATGTAGCCCATCGCATAGCCCTTTGATGAAATCTGATTCATCCGCTCTTCCGTGGTCACATCGACAAGAAAGGCATCGTAGAAAATGTTCGTTCCGCCAAAACCGATGACGGTAACCATATAACAGATTAATAGAATCAGCCATTGATTACTCGGCACAACCGCGAGCAAAAAGGTAAAAATAATTCCGAGAGCAAAGAAAAAAGTAAAAAATCGTTTTTTGAAGCCTTTAAAATCCGCAATGCTTCCTAATATAGGGGCACAAAGTGAAATTAGCAATGTTGCAAACGAATTGGCATAACCCCAGTAGGCTGTGGAAGTAGAGGCGGCAAGCCCCGCCTCTTTTGCCGCTGCTTTAAAATACAATGGAAATACGGCTGTGGTAATCAGGATCGAATAGGCAGAGTTTGCCCAATCATAGAACACCCAGCTCTTTTCTTGCTTTGACATCCGACTCATTCATTTTCCCCCTTTTAAGTCTTTAGATTGCCAACATTTCTTCTACAATCCTTCCATCAGTATTTCCTAAGCTGACACCAAGAAGCCTTGCGAATGTTGGGCCTTCATCAATGAGACGGATAGAAGGCAGGGTGATGGGTTTGATTCCTTTTCCGGCTGCCATAAAAATCGTTCCGTAATTTCCCTTATCAGGTGAATAGCCGTGACAGGCTAAGGTATACTTTTTATCTGCAGCGGCATCTTCCCGGGTGATTGTTTTGATATATTCCCCCTCAAAGTCTTCTAAAAAATAATAGCCGCGGCTCGCTTCAATCATAAAGGCGCACCTCCCATCTGCCCCTTTTTCTGCTGCTTGTTCACCGGTAAATACCTGTTCAATCCCGGAGTTAGGATCATCAAGCAATGAATCTAATAAATTTTTTACTTCATAAAGAAGGGAGGCATCCTGTTGGTCTTTAATGTAAATATATGCAGAGCCATCACAACTTTTACAATAGGCCTGCCAATTTATTATCTTCCCTTTTACGTTTGTTGTGATGAGATTTTTCTTATGTAAAATAACATTAAGGTTGACCGCTTTATTTTCATCTAGTGCACTATGGTCGCCTAATGCCACTACTGTGGAGTTTTCATAGATGCCGCGTTCATGCAGTGCTTCTAGAATCCTGCCGAGACGCCGGTTATGACGGTGAATGGCCGCGATTGCTTCTTCAGATGAAAAACCATGATAATGGCGCTGGGTATCTAAATCGGTAAAGTGCACCATTAATAGGTTCGGCTTCTTAGTTTTAATCGTATGGACGGTTGATTCTAAAACGAAGTCATCCAATTCCGGCTGATTCAGACCCTTGCGGATATGCCCGAAGCGTTTGTTGAGATCCAATTGAAAGCTGGGTGTCCCATTCTTAAGCGAAACAAGAATTTGATTTTGCCATGGGCGGTTTGCGAAAATTTCAGGCATATTATAGTCAATATTTGCTTTGCCGGTAACCGGCCATAATAGCGACGCGGTGGTCAAATTTGCCCTTTTTACTTCATCATACAATGTCGTTCCATGGATACAATTGCGGTACCAATTCCAATCCGGCGATAGTCTGCCGGGCTGGAGCAGGGTATTATTAATCACCCCATGCCGGTTCGGGTAATTTCCAGTGACAATAGTCGCATGGCAAGGATAGGTCACCGATGGGTAGATGGTTTCGACATTTTCCACATATGTACCCTTATTCAAGATGGCCTGAAAGTGTGGTAAGTCTTTTAGCATAGGAAAGTCTAATGCTGAAAGACAATCAAAGGAAATGATAATTAAATGATCTGTAAGTCGATTCATAGACAACCTCCAGTGGTACAAAGTTCTGGTTAAGATAATTGTACTATATGAAACTTGAAATGGAAGAATTGTTACAGAATATTTACAGAATTTTTGGAGGTTTGGGTGAAAATGCCGAATTCTGAATTCAAGTATAAGGTTTTTCTAGTATAATGAAATTAACAATTATTGGGTATTAAGGTGGTTAGGAATCATGGCAAGTTTCCGAAGTTATTTTTTTGAAAAAGCAATTAAGGCATCGGTTAAAAGAACTGTAAGGAAAGGGGTAAACGGAAAAGGGATGGATGAGAAGCGGCAGATGCTTGATTCGGCCGCAAGGAGACTGGTAAAGCTGCCAAAAAACTGTCAAGTTGTGCCGCATGAAATTGAAGGATTATACGCAGAGTGGATTTCTTCCGGCAATACTTTGGCGGACAAGGTGATTCTTTATTTACATGGCGGGGGGTATGCGCTTTGCTCCGCTAACACCCATCGGCCGCTGGCAGCCAGTATTGGGAAGGCATCAGGCGTGAAAGTGCTGTTTCCTGAGTATCGCCTTGCCCCGGAACATCCATTTCCTGCCGCAATTGAAGACGCTGTGAATGTATACCGTTGGCTTCTGCGTCAGGGATACCATCCTTCTAACATTATTTTTGCAGGTGATTCTGCGGGAGGTGGCTTGAGTATCGCGGCCGCACTTGTGTTACGTGATCAGAACGAGCCGCTTCCGGCTGCAATTGTTTGTCTATCACCGTGGGTAGATTTAACAAGCAGCGGGGAAAGTTATCGGAAGAATGAAAGGGTTGATCCGTATTTAAGTGTGAAGGCAGTGAGAGAAGCTGCACGAATGTATGCAGGAAGTGAATCCCTAGACCACCCGCTCATTTCACCGGTATTTGCTGACCTTACAGGATTGCCGCCCTTGTTTATCCAGGCCGGCAATCACGAGATTTTGCAAAGTGACGCAGAATTTCTGGCGGCCCAGGCGCGTAATGCAGGCGTAGCTGTGAAGATGAAAGTTTGGAACGGAATGTGGCATGTATGGCAAATAAGCGGAGACACACTACCTGAGGCAAGATGGGCAATTAGGGAGATTGGGGCATTTATAAGACAAACCCTCAAATAAAAAATGGTGCCTGACACCATTAATAAGTCACAGAGTTTGTAAATGGTGCCTGACACCGTTAATAAGTCACGGAGCTTGCAAATGGTGTCAGGCACCAAGAAGAGGCACCACAAGAAGTTGTAATAATATTGCCAATATTATCACTGCCGTTTGCTGGATATGGATTTATAATAGTGGTATGTATAGTTGAATCCCGGCCTATTAATTAGTCATGACGGCAGGTTTTTTTGTAAATGAAAGGAAGGGGAATAGGACATGAAAAATTTAATTGTTTATTGCTCATCCCATGGGACTACAGAAAAAGCGGTTGGATTATTGAGTGAGAACCTTGTAGGTGATGTTTTATCGGTAGATTTAAAAAGGGAGAAGACTATTTTTGATCTCAAAGATTTTGACACAGTCATTATTGGAGGTTCGATTCACGCCGGACAGATTCAAAGGAAAATTAAAAAGTTTATCCAAAATCACTACGATGAACTCTTGGACAAGGAATTAGGTCTTTTTCTAGTTTGTATGCGAGAGGGCGAAATGGCCATCGAGCAATTTAACAATGCCTTTCCACAAGAGTTGCGAAAGAACTCCGTTGCTATGGGATTGTTTGGCGGAGAATTCCTAGTGTCTAAAATGAATTTTTTTGAAAGACAAGTGGTAAAAAAAGTCGATGGCATCACATCCGATCAATCAAAATTAGATATTAAATCAATCATGGAGTTTGCTTCAAGATTTAATAATCTGAAGAGCTTGGTCTGAAATTGGTAAGTAAATCACGATAAATCTGAATCTCATCTGAACATTATGAGTTTTTGATTATAAAATACATCCAGTTAGCGCATAATGGAAAAGGTCTTAACTACAACATGAAAGAGGATTCGAATGAAGATTTGGTTTAATCGATGGTTTACGACGGTTTCGCATTATATTGATATGATTCGGAACAACGAAGATCACCGGAAATTTATCATTTATGGCACACACCCGAATAAAGACGCGCTTTATTTACAAAATTGTGATTTCGCCTTTGTCGAACCGGATATTTATGGTGATGAATACATTGAGTTTTGTCTTGAGTTTTGCGAGAGGCACCGGATCGATATCTTCATTCCCCGGAAAGAAAATGTTCTTATTTCTAAACGGCTGGCAGATTTCGATGCATTGGGTGTGAAAGTTCTAGTTTGTCCCGATGCATCCTTAATGGAAACGATGGATAATAAAGCAGCAGCATATCTAACGTTTTCGAACGGAGCGCCCATTTTTTCCATACCGGACTATTACGTCGTCAATAACATAGCTGATTTTAAAAAGGCGTATGGACAGCTCAAGGAAAAAGGTCATGAGGTTTGCTTCAAACCTGTCATTGGTGAAGGAGCTAATGGCTTTCGCGTGATCAAGGACAAAATTGAGTCCGTCAGCCAGCTTTTCCAACAGGGAATCGGCTATCGAATTCCTTATAATTATGCCTGCGAGATTTTAAGTCAGCAGGAAACCTTTCCCGATTTAATGGTGCTGGAGTTTTTAGAAGGAAGGGAATATAGTATTGACTGCGTTTCTTCACAGGATGAATTGTACGCTGCAATTCCCCGGATGAAAGGGGATGGACGAGTCAGAGAGCTAGTGGAAAGTCTCGAGCTAATTCAATTAGCCCATAAGTTTCATCAAGAATATAAATTGCCATATGTATTCAATATCCAAGTCAAATACAACAAGGGTGTGCCGAAACTGCTCGAAATTAATCCACGCATGAGTGGAGGGATGCATGTCAGCTGTCTTTCCGGCGTAAACCTTCCATATTTGGCGGTCAAGATTTTATTAGGTGAAAAAGTAGAGCGGTTGAAGCCACAGTTTGGAATACGGGCCAGTCATATTGAAAAAGAAATGATTTTGAAATATGGAGACATCAGTTAATAATATAAGAAAAGAGCAGGTTTTCGCTTGACGCTAGATACCTGCTCTTTTCACTATAATTGCTTATTTATAGAATACTTTGTCGGTATTGTATTTTGCTTGAAGTGTATTAATGATGTAGGTTTCATAGATTTCTCTTTCCATCGGCTCATCTACTACTAATACTGCAATTTTATACACTTCATCACGATGCGCTTTGATTGGAGAGACAGTGTCTTCAAAGTGGCGCTTTACTCGGGGTCTTAATTTTCTAGCTTTACCGACATAAAGCAATTCGTCATTAGCGTTAAAAAAAAGAATGATCCCGCCTTTATCCCGGGGAATTTTATTGTAATCAGTAAAACCATATTCACTGCTTAGTGCGGCTTCTACTTTTTCTCCTACTTGTCTCTTTTTCGTAATAACGATATCTGGATTAGGTATTTCAATTTTTATCATAAAAAGAATCGCTCCCTGCTTAAAATAAACGGCAAAACCCATTTTGCCAACAGTTCATTATAGCACAACCTGCCAATTTAGGTTTGACTTTCTTAACTTACCCATTTTTTGCAGTTTCCAATCCTGGTTTAATAGAGGGAAAGTTATTTTTTATGGTAGAAAAACAGGGATTATTTTCGTACACTTAAGGAAGGTATTGGAATTTTTGGGATTTCAAACACCATCTTACGTGAATAATTGTAGGTATCGGTGTAGAATGGTAGTAGCTTTCTATTTTTCTTAGGAAGGCACAATAAAAATAAGATAGGAAAGGGTGTTAGTATGGCAATTTCATTATCAAAAGGTCAAAAGGTAGATTTAACGAAAACAAATCCGGGTTTATCCAAGGTGGTTGTTGGTCTTGGCTGGGACACCAATCGTTATGATGGCGGGAACGATTTCGATTTAGATGCAAGTATATTTTTATTAAATGCGAATGGTAAGTGTGCATCTGAACAGGATTTTGTTTTCTATAATCAGCTTGAGGGCGGTAATGGTTCCGTTGTACATACAGGTGATAACCGTACTGGAGAAGGGGACGGCGATGATGAGCAAGTAAAAGTTAATTTATCAGCCGTGCCTGCTCAAGTAGAAAGAATCTCGTTTGTCATTACGATTCATGATGCCGAAGCGCGCGGTCAAAATTTCGGACAAGTGTCGAATGCATTCTGCCGAATTGTTAACGAAGAGACCAATCAAGAAATCATTCGTTATGATTTAGGAGAGGATTTCTCCATCGAAACAGCGATTATCGTTGGGGAACTATACCGCCACAACGGCGAATGGAAATTTTCAGCCGTCGGCTCCGGCTACCAAGGCGGACTTGGCCGTATCGCAACAGACTTCGGCCTAAATGTTGGCTAAACCAAAGAAAAAGGACCAGCAGGATGCGTACATCCAGCTGGTTCTTTTTTCTGTTTTCATAGTGGAATACTATTTAATGGTGACAGGCACCATTTGTAAGTCGTTGACATTGGTAATTAGATTGTATTTTGTGTTATGGTTAGTTGGTTAAGCTATTGGGTTTTGAGGTGATTGGTTTGATAAGGTTATTGATTAAAACGCAGGTGGTTGCTATTTTATTTGCTCTTTTTTGGATTATATATTTAAGTGTTTTGGCTTTTTTAGATCAGCCGGGCCGGGCCGCCCAACACATTAATTCATTTGTTTACGGATTTGCTATTTTAATGGCCGTTATTTATTTTCTATTATCCAAATATTTAATCGGACGAAAATGGCTTGCTGTCCCATTGGTGCTGATTCCTTATTTTTTTCTTTACAAACCCGTTTTTCAGAGGATCCTATTAAGCATTCCGAATGAGAGTTATGGAATGGTTCTCAAATTCCTCGCACTGTCTACAGGGGCGACACATCTCCTTGCGATAATTTGCGGTTTAGGCTTTGGAATCATGTTCTCTAGACCACAGTTGAAGGCATAATAGTTAGGAAGTAAAAAAGGACAAATTCCTCGGTCAAGCCGGGTTATTGTCCTTTTTTATCTAATACGGGGTATAGTCAACGTTAGCAGTATAGTTGTTACCGGCATTCCATAATAAAAATTCATTGATTCCTTGCGCATGTAAGGCGCGAATTTGATCTTCAATTTCCTGCTTGCCATATACTTTATAATTTCCCCTGCCAAGCCAGGCTGCGGTAAAATCCTGAAGCCACGGCCTTGAAGTAGGCGGTGCAGGTAATTTTTTCAATCGATTATTCTCAACCTTTGCATATTCTGCTACTAATCGGTATGGCTCTAAATCGGGTTTTGTGATCCCGAAAATAGTTGTCCAATGACTTGGATAAATCATCGCTGAGATCACATCGACATGCTGTGCGATTTCAGAAAAATTCTGCCCAATCCCACTCGCTACTGGAATGACTGTCGCATTTCCGAATACATCCACTGACACCTTAACACCATATGGTCTTAATTTTTCGCTTGCATATTTGACAAATCCAGTGACCGCAGCAGTGCGATTACCTTCGCTTTTACCTATATAGCTGAGCGGACCCTCAATAGATTCGAATTTTTCAGGAAATCTCACATAGTCGAATTGAATTTCTTTGAATCCGACGTTGACTGCCTCGATGGCCATCCCAATATTATAATCCCAAACTTCTTTCTGAAAGGGGTTTGTAAACGAATCGCCGTGGGAATTCCGCCAAATCCCTTGAGAGTTCATAAACGATAAGTTTGGCTTTGAATCTGCTAACACATTATCTTTAAAAACCACAATTCTCGCAATCGGGTAAATATGATCCTTCTTTAATGCTTGAATAACACTTTTCGGGTCTGTGATATAGGGACGGCTGGCCGCAAAATAAGGTGAATTTTTCGCTGGAGTGAAAGTAAGGTTGCCAAGGTCATCCTTTATATCAATCACCATTGCATTCAAATCGGTTTCTTTTACGAGGTTCCGTAACTTTTCAAATTGAGGGCCTTTTGTGTTCGTAGCCTTCACATAAATGCCATTGATTGGCTCGTTCCATTGGTGAGCCATTGTTTGGCAAGGGAAAAATAGGACAATCACAAATGCTAACATAATGATTTTTCGCATCGATTCACTCCTCGGGATTTTTTATTATCGTTTACATATGACCTGGAAATCATTCGTATCATGCTCGTGCCGGTTTTTAGGTATAATTGGAGGGAAGGGGTGAGTGTTTATGGAAGGTAAGTGGCTGATTGCAGATCGGGATTTGAATGAGCGGGAGGGATTGAAATGGTTATTAAAGACCTCATCAATTCCCGTGTCGAACATTTTACTAGCATCAAACTATCAGGAATTCATTGTTTTGTTTGAAAAAGAAACCCCTGATATTGTCTTAATGGAGCTGGATATGATCAGTAAGGAGGAATGGTCTGCCTTCCGTGAACTGATGCAAATTTATGATCCTATCTTACTTTTAACCAGTGCAGAAGCAACATTTGAAAAGGCACGACTTGCCATTGATATGCAGGCATTGGACTTAATGATCAAGCCTTTTTCGACAACAAAGGTAAAGGCAGCTTTCCAAAAAGCTTCACGAAGACTGAACACAAATTTTCATACTGCCAGCATTCACCATCCTCATTTACATAAAGACATTTCTTATGAAGAATTATTCTTATCACAGGAAGCAACAGCGGAAAATGTTAAAATAGCGGCTTTTCAGACAGACAATGTAAATACGGTTCCGATCCTTTATTCCTTTCTCATGGAATATCCATTCATTGATAGCCGCGGTGTTTTCACGTTAAGTGATATGGTCGTGCTTTTATTCAAGGAAACTTGCCCCACCATCACTGAACAATGTCAAAAGGCGATGCGAAGGTGGGAAGAAGAATACTCTGACCCACTGGCGATCGTTGTACATAAAGGGAATTCTTCGGCAATGACCCTTAATCAGAAATACCTGCAAACAAGGAAAATGCTGGAGTTTACCTACTATAAAGGATACCAGCAAGTAGTCGAGTTTGAGTTTTCACCGGATTGGGGGCATATCGATCCATTTTTAACACCCCCGGAACAAAGAGAATGGGTCGACATGCTGACAAATTTGGATTTGGGAAAAATAAAAAAGTGGCTCTATGATGAATTTCTTCACTTACAGGACCCCTATCCTGATCCAGGCTTAGTAAGAATTAGGTTAACCAGTATTTTGGCGCAAGTCAGGAGATTTATGAAGACTTATCATCTAAATGACAATCCAAGCCATGAACAAGAATACCGAACTATATTTAATTCGATTTTATATGATACAGTACTTTATCGGACCGTTCAAAACCTAATTTTATTTAGTCAAAAAATATTTGTTGGTGCCGAAACATGCATGCACCACTTGAAACAAGATCCAATTGAACTGGGTATTATGTTTATGAAGGCTAATTTTTCCAATTGCAACCTCAGGCTGGAAGATGTCGCGCAGTATGTGGACCGGAACCCCTCCTACTTCAGTCATTTGCTGATAACGAAAACCGGCTCCAGTTTTACAGAGTTGTTAGCGGGTATACGAATGAATGAAGCAAAGCGATTATTAATCGAGACAAGAAAGCCGATTAAAGAGATATCGATTCTGGCGGGTTATCAAAATGCCAATTATTTTAGCAGAATGTTTAGAGAAATAATCGGCATGTCGCCACGAGAATTTAGAATACAAAAAAATAAGCGGGACGAAAAGAGGACAATTTAATGAAATTGTTCTCTTTTTCCATATAAATTATCATTTTCTAAAAATATTATAATTTAAGAAGGGGTTATCCTAAAAAAAATGCAGTATTAACCATCGATTTTATCCATTTTCTATTGTTTCCTCCGTATTTTTCAGAAGATTTTATTTTTATAATAAAAATAGAATAATAAATAGGGAGTGAAAAGAATGGAAACGAATACGGCGAAACCAAGAGTGATTAAAAACTATAAAGGGACAGAATTACATGCAAAGGGCTGGATTCAAGAGGCCGCACTTCGCATGTTGATGAACAATCTTGATCAAGAGGTTGCCGAGAGACCAGAGGATTTAGTGGTATATGGCGGTATTGGCAAGGCTGCTCGAAATTGGGAATCATACGATGCCATTGTGAAAACACTGCTTGAATTAGAAAATGATGAAACATTGTTAATTCAATCTGGTAAACCAGTAGCTGTTTGGAAATCACACAAGGATGCCCCAAGGGTATTACTTGCAAACTCTAACCTTGTGCCTGCATGGGCGAATTGGGAGCATTTCCATGAGCTTGATAAAAAAGGCTTGATGATGTACGGACAAATGACGGCCGGAAGCTGGATTTATATTGGCAGCCAAGGAATTGTTCAAGGAACCTATGAAACGTTTGCTGAATTAGCACGTCAGGAATATGGCGGAACATTAAAACACACGATCACATTAACTGCAGGTCTTGGCGGCATGGGTGGTGCGCAGCCACTGGCAGTAACGATGAACGATGGCGTTTGTTTAGCGATTGATGTGGATGAGACCAGAATCGACCGCCGCATTGAAACCGCTTACCTTGATGTGAAAACTAATGACCTTGATGAAGCGTTAAAAATGGCCCATGAAGCGAAAATGGCAGGTAAGGCGTTGTCGATTGGTTTATTAGGGAATGCCGCGGAAATTTTGCCGCTAATGATTGAAAAAGGCTTCAACCCGGATGTGTTAACCGATCAAACTTCTGCACACGATCCATTAAATGGCTATGTTCCAGTAGGTTATACATTAGAAAAAGCAGCCGCACTGCGGAAAGCAGATCCAGCCAAGTACGTTGAACTCTCGAAGCAAAGCATGGCCATCCATGTGAAGGCAATGCTGAAAATGCAGGAAAAAGGCGCCGTTACGTTCGATTACGGCAACAATATCCGTCAAGTAGCAAAAGATGAGGGTGTGGAAAATGCCTTTGATTTCCCAGGCTTCGTTCCAGCATATATTCGTCCGCTATTCTGTGAAGGAAAAGGGCCGTTCCGCTGGGCAGCATTGTCTGGTGACCCTGAAGATATTCACAAAATTGATGAAGCCCTATTAAGCGAGTTCAAAGATGATGAGCATCTGTGCAAATGGGTAAAAATGGCGCAGGAAAAAATCAGCTTCCAAGGTCTTCCTGCTCGAATTTGCTGGTTAGGATATGGAGACCGTGCCCGCTTTGGTAAAGTGATCAACGATATGGTTGCTTCCGGCGAAGTTTCAGCCCCAATCGTGATCGGCCGCGACCATTTGGATGCCGGATCCGTGGCATCGCCGAACCGTGAAACAGAATCGATGAAGGATGGCAGTGATGCCGTATCCGATTGGCCGATTTTGAATGCCATGATCAATGCTGTTGGCGGTGCCAGTTGGGTATCGTTACACCATGGCGGCGGTGTTGGTATGGGATATTCCCAGCATTCAGGAATGGTTATTGTTGCCGATGGAACGAAGGATGCTGAAGTGCGCCTTGGCCGTGTCTTAACAACAGACCCTGGTATGGGGGTTGTTCGTCATGCGGATGCCGGCTATGAGCTTGCGATTAAGACAGCGAAAGAAAAAGGCATTAAAATGCCAATGCTTCAGCAAGATTAATAGACGGAGAGGATGTTGGAATTGAGTAAAGCACTTTTTATCAGAAATGCTGCTCAGCTCGTTACTTTACAGGGGAGCTCTCATGCCCCCCTTGTAAAAGAAGCGATGTCTGAGCTTGGTATTATTGAGAATGGCAGTGTATGGATTGAGGACGGAGTCATTCAAGCAGTCGGTAAGGATGAAGAGTTAGTTGAAAAATTTTCCAGTCGTCTCGGTGAAGCTGAAGTGGTGGATGCACGTGGCAAGCTCGTCACGCCAGGTCTCGTTGACCCGCATACACATGTAGTTTTTGCCGGAAGCAGGGAAAATGAATTTAATATGCGCCTTCAAGGTGCAACGTATATGGAAATCATGAATTCGGGCGGCGGCATCCATGCGACAACAAGGGCGACACAGGCAGCGACACATGAAGAGCTTTTTCTACAAAGCTATGGACGGTTGAATCAATTTTTGCGTCACGGAGTCACAACGGTTGAGGCAAAAAGCGGCTACGGGATGGAATGGGAAACCGAGCTCAAGCAGCTGGAAGTAGCGAAGCAGTTAAATGAAAAGCATGTCATGGATGTCGTTTCAACCTTTATGGGTGCACATGCGGTGCCAAAGGAATATAAGGAAAATCCCGATGAGTTTGTTCGTGTGCTAGTGGAAGAAATGATTCCAAAGGTGGCGGAGCTTGGACTTGCGGATTTTAACGATGTGTTCTGTGAGCACGGTGTTTTTACACCGGAACAATCGCGGGTAATTCTAGAAGCGGGGAAGCGTCACGGATTGATTCCAAAGATTCATGCGGACGAAATTGAACCATATGAGGGTGCAGAGCTTGCAGCAGAAGTAGGGGCGATTTCAGCGGACCATTTACTTAAGGCATCGGAAAAAGGGATGAAGGCAATGGCCGAAAAAGGTGTAGTCGGCGTGCTACTGCCGGGGACAGCCTACTTTTTAATGGCTGAATCCGCAAATGGCCGAAAAATGATTGACCTGGGAGTGCCTGTAGCGTTATCGACAGATTGTAATCCTGGCTCGTCACCGACTGTTTCATTGCCATTTATTATGAATCTTGGATGTTTAAAAATGGGGATGACTCCTGCTGAGGTGATCACCGCGACAACGATTAATGCGGCACATGCGATTAATCGCGGACTTGATATTGGCAGTTTAGAAGTTGGGAAAAAAGGCGATGTGACGATTTTTAACATCGAGAATTATATGAAGCTTCAATACTCGTATGGAGTGAATCATACGGATACCGTGGTGAAAAATGGCCGGGTGGTTGTTAGAGGAGGTCAATTAGTTGAAGAGCTTCCTCTATCCTAAACTGAATCCGCCAAGTTTTACATGGGTAAGGCCGGAAAGCGGTGCGGAGATTGCCAAGGTCCACGAGTGGATTCAGCCGCTCACCGCCGATGCTGATTCTGAAAAAAGCAAGGATGCCGATTTTGTCGTTGTCGGTGTTCCGCTTTCCCGTTCATCGATTAGTGCTTCGGGCGCTTCTGAATTTCCGGATGCTTTCCGCCGCGCTTGGAAGGGGTTTACCACCTATAATTTGGATGAGGATGTAGATCTATCGTCAAGAATGGCGGTCGATGTTGGTGATATTCCGATGCACGTCACCGATATTCACCGCTGTCATGACAATATTATCCAAGCATCCGCGGTGATCCATGAACATTTTAAAACGTCAAAGGTGTGTGCGATTGGCGGTGACCATTCGATTACTGCGATGATGGTAAAAGGATTGCATCAGGCACGGCCGGACGAGAAAATTGGAATTCTCCAGTTTGATACCCATTTTGATTTACGGGATCTGTCTGATAATGGACCCTCCAACGGGACACCGATGCGGAACTTGATTGAAAGCGGTGTTGTAAAGGGATCCAATATGTACAACATTGGATTGCATGGTTTTTTCAATACGAAGGATTTGAAGCGGTACGCTGATGAGAAGGGCGTCACCTATATAACACTTCGAAATGCCAGGAAAAAAGGCGTTGAAGAAACGGTCCGCCAGTGTTTGGCAGAACTGGCTGAGAGGGTCGACACCATTTATTTTACGGTTGACATGGATGTCCTAGATATCGCCTATGCTCCAGGGGTACCGGCATCAACGCCGGGGGGGATGACAACAGCGGAACTGCTAGAAGGGGTACTGGCAGCTGCAAAACATCCAAAAGTCAACGCAATGGACATTGTCTGCCTCGACCCACTAAAAGACACCAACGTGCAGCCAACCGTAAAACTCGGCACCCACGTATTTTTAACCTTTCTCACTGGGGTAATGCTGAGATAGGTGTCAGGCACCATATATGGAATGGACAACGTAGAGTTGTCCTTTTTTTGTTTTTTAGACGCTTGCCTTAACATTTTTCCCCTTAGTTGAATTTACTATAGTAGGCAACAAAGGGGAGTCGTTTTTATTGCAGTTTTTAAGAATGGTTTTATTAAACAAGCTGCAAAATCCAGCAGGAAGTAAGGGATTAGAAAGTGGTTTGTGACCAGCAAATCATCTGAATCGCTGCCGAATAAAGATGATTCTATGTAAGGAGGAAAAATGTGAATAGTAAACAATTAGAAAACAGGTTAAAAGATATAAAAGTTACTAATGTAGTAAATTCGGACGTGGAAGTAGTGAACAATTCCACGTTAATCATGCTAGGGAAAGGGCGTCAAGGTGCGGTCTTCCAAGTTTCTGACGATGTTTGTGTGAAAGTATTCGGGAACGAAGAGGATTGTGAACGAGAACACTATGCCCTATCCCTTGGAAAAGGAACAAATCTATTTCCGACCATCCATGCGAAAGGACCACTCTATATTGCGATGGATATTATCAAAGGTGTCGATATTCGAGAGTACTTACAATCTCAGCCCCTTTCCGAAGCATTATCCGCCAAGCTACTTGAGATGTTAATCACGTTTAAAAAAATTGGCTATGAGCGGATCGACCATCATAAAAGGCAAATCTACCTGCAGCCAGATGGCAACTTGAAGGTAATTGACGTCGCAAGAACAGTTTGGCGTGACCGCGTTTATCCGTATCCACGGAAATTATTGACCTCACTAGGGGAAGAAAATAAAGCAATCTTTTTAGCACATGTTCAAGAAATGGCTCCGGAAGTTTATGCGGAATGGCTGCACTATATCCGAATGGAAGAGATTTCTCATCAAATATATCAAATTTTACTTCCAGAAACACCTGACAAAGATACTTTGAAAAATTTAAGCACCCAGCTCCTAACGACGGAGGAGGAGGAAAAATATGTTGCACAGCTGCAAGGCTTGGTCCATAAAGTATTCAAAGAAGAATGGATCAAGACAATGCTTGCACGGGGTAAGAACCCGGATACTGTGATGGAAAAAATTGATGAGTATTGGGATGCCCGAGAGCAGGAGCTATTCCCTGATGGTGATCGAAAGGGAGAGAAGGATCGAAATTCCGAAAGGGACCGAAATCGCAATGAAGGAAAACGTTTCGCAGGGGAATCCCGCCGTGAAAATGATAAACACCACAATCGGAAGCGCTTTGAAGGAGAAAGATACCATTATCGGGATCGCAGAAGCGGTCATAAAAACAGGAAACTCCTTCATAGATGATACAAATAGCAGACTTATATAAAAATGGGGGCCCTATTATTTTACTTTTTAACAGAGGAGGTCCCAAATAAAAATAAGGAGAAAGCTGAATGAAAGTACTTGTAATCTGGCGGCTCCTCACCGTTGGCGGGGTAAATGCCGGATGGAGAAACCGATCGATTTATTTTAAACAGCATGGAATTAATACTGAATTTTTATATACGACAGACCACGGCGGGCTCCATATCATGCAGGATATTGCTCAGGTTTATTTAACAAAGGATGAACAGGAGATTATAAACATTATTAAAAACAACGCCTATGACGCCATCATTGTTGTCGACACAAGTGCAGCCTATAAATGGATTAGAAAAGCTAAATATCACGGCCCTGTCATTGTGGAGGCTCGAACCCCCGAGCTCATAAAGCTCATACCTCACCTTAAATCATTCAAAGGAATTCAGCCAGAATGTATCGTTGTTCCTTCACACTATCAAAAACGGTTAGTCTCTATTCTGACAAATGACGTCCCTATTCATGTGATTTACAACGGCGTGGATACAACTTTTTTCCGGGCATTATCCACCGAGGAAATCGATATCAACAGTGCCCCCACGCTCATTGCCGATAAAAAAATTATCGGCTGGATTGGCAGATTGGACAAACGTAAGAACTGGCCAATGTTGCTTGAGGCGGCAAAAATGATGAAAAATGAACGCAGCGATATTGAAATTTGGATTATAGGAGGCGCACAAAGTGTGCAGCGCGAAGAATTTAAGGCAGCGTGGGAAGAGGAAGGGCTCACCGAGATCATCAAATGGTTTCCAGTCATTCCCTATCAGCAAATGCCACATGTTTATGCAAAAATTCGGCAATCAGGCGGCTGCACCCTCGCGACAACCAAATCAGAATCGTTTGGCAATACGTTTATTGAATCGATGATTTGCGGTGTTCCCGTTGTTGCTTCTAGAATGATGCCTGTTACGGAATTAGTGGCAGAAGGGGAGACGGGATTGCTTTTTCGTGGACAAAATGTCGAAGATGCGGTCAATCAGTTATATAGCATCCTAGATGACCCGGTACGCCAGCAACAGATGTCGCAAGCAGCAATGGACCATGTTCAACAACAATTTTCGATCCAAGCTGTAGCAGATGACTATATTCATTTGTTAACAAAAATCATTCAAAAGAATAAAGGTGCTGACGGTGAGGTGGATACTGCGTGATGAAACCTGTTGCCTATCAAAAGAAATTGGAAGGGAAATCGAATGCACATTTAATCACTTTTAATGATGGACAGGACTACGTGGTTAAATTTTTTCAACCTGGTTTTGAAAAAACTCTGCCTAATGAGTGGGTAGGATATTGCTTGGCACGATATCTTGGTTTGCCTGTTCCATTTGCCCGATTAGTGGATATTCCCCAAGAATTTTCGAAACAAGTTGCGAAACTTACTGAAGTGCATCAGACCCAGTTCCAATTCGCCTCGTTGTACTTGCCGGATTGCTTAAATGGACATCAGGTTTCCCATGTCTCTAATATAATGAACCATCAATCTCTTGCAGGGATCATTTTACTGGATTATTGGCTATGTAATCGTGATCGAACCAGGAAAAACATTCTTTTACGAGAAGCAGAGTACAGTAATTTCCAATTATGGATGATAGACCAAGCTGAGATTTTCGGAACATCCAACTGGCTTGATGCTGATTTAGAAAATCTGCCAGTAGAAGTATTGAAAAGTGCGACACATCAATTAATGGCGCAATTTATTGAAAGCGAACAAAGTTTTACTGAACACCTTGAATTGATTCAAACCATGCCCATTCACTTAATGGAAGAAATAGTCTCACTCATTCCTGATGACTGGATGGTTTCGAAGGAGGAAAAAAAGGCGATTGTCAGTACGTTGGTAACAAGAAGAAAAAAAATCCTGCCTGAACTGATGCATAAATTTTTGAAAAAGGTCTATCGGCCATTGCATGTGAAAGACGAAAAGTAAGAAAATCTTTTTAGAAGGGAGGGAGTTTATGAAAATCCGTAAGGCCATTATTCCAGCAGCCGGCCTCGGGACACGTTTTTTACCTGCAACGAAAGCAATCCCAAAGGAAATGATTCCGCTTGTTGATAAACCAACTATTCAATATATTATAGAAGAGGCTGTGGCGTCGGGGATTGAGGAAATAATTATCATAACCGGCAGGGGGAAGCGGTCTATAGAGGATCATTTCGATAAATCCTATGAGCTTGAAGAGTTGCTGCAGCGAAAAGATAATTTAGCCGTTTTAGAGGAAGTTCAGAGAATATCTAGTTTAGTGAATATATATTATGTTCGCCAAAAAGCACCGGACGGACTCGGCGATGCTATTCTTTGTGCCAAAAATATTGTTGGTGATGAACCATTTGCGGTTATGTTGGGCGACGATATTGTCGTGTCAGAGGTTCCTTGTTTAAAACAACTCATGAATGTATTCGAGTATTATAATAGTTCTGTCGTTGCCATTCAGAATGTTCAAGAACAGGACGTAAGTAAATATGGAATAATTAAGCCAAAAGGTGCGATGATTGAGGAGACTTTATATTCAATCGAATCATTAGTGGAAAAGCCAAAGGTAGAAGAGGCTCCGTCTACACTTGCCGTTATGGGGCGTTATATATTAAAGCCAGAGATTTTTTCCATATTAGAACGGCTTCCAATTGGGCAAGGTAACGAATTACAACTAACCGACGCCATTAACGAATTAAATAAACAGCAGGCTGTCTTGGCATATAACTTCGAAGGAATCCGCTATGACATCGGCGACAAAATAGGGTACCTCAAAGCAACGATCGACCTTGCCCTAAAAAGAGACGACACACGAGAAGAGATCCTCGCCTTTTTGGGTGAAATCTTCAAAGGATAAAGGAAAAAGAAGCCAATTTTGGCTACTTCAACATCCTTCTCCTATTAACCACTAGAAGAGCCAAGGCAAAGAATTGCCTTGGCTATTTCGCTATAAAACGGAGAAATCAGTCAGAAGTTATTCTTCAATTGCTGTCTAGCTTGAAAAGTAATCAAGGACAGTTATCGAATCGGTCACTTCTTCTTTTTCTTCACCTTATAATTTTGTTCAATATAGGTAATTTGATCTAATAGTTTGGTATTTTCTTCTTTTATGGTTAGCAGTTCTAGTCTAATTGCTGAAAGTTCACTAGCTATATGTGATTGAATCTCTGAAAGGCTGCTAACAAGTTGTGTGCTACTCTCGAAGAGGCTATTTGCAAGTTGTTTTTTTAACTCTGAAAAAACATCGACTTGTTCTTGTTGAATCTCTGGCAGCTCATTAACAACCTGTGTGTTATTCTCGATTAGTGCATCGCTATCGATCGATAAAATGGTTGTTTGTTCATGATTCTTGTAATTATTTTTACTCATTTTTATGCCCACCTTTAAAATTTTTTAACATTTAGAGACTCTTTTAAGAAATATAATATGTAAAACTCTTGGACAAGCATAAACGAATATAACGAACAGAGAAGAAAAGGGCTGTCCCATTTTTTAAAAGAGATGAAAAACGAGCATATTTATGACAATATCATAGGAAATATTCCTTGGGAAAGCGCATGAACAGACAATTCTCGAGTTTTTGTGTCGGGAATTGGAGGGGCGAATGATGTTCCTCCATGTGATGAAGCATTTACCGGAATTATGTTCTAAACTAAAAAAGTTGGAACAATTTTCTTTACTTCAATGGTAATCAGCGTTAATATGTACTTAATTTAATATGTGATGTATCTACTAGGGGTGCCCTGTAATCAGGCTGAGAGAAAACGGTAATGTTTTTAACCCTTTGGACCTGATCTGGGTAATACCAGCGTAGGAAAGTAGTCGAGTGAAATGGTAATTTTTCGCTTTCTACCTAACCAGGTCCAATTTATGGATCTGGTTTTTTTATGTTGAAAAAGAAAAGGGGAGATTGGTTTGGAAAAAAGAAGCTTGTGTGAAACGTTGGAAAAAGTAAGGAAGGTAAACCCGCTAATACATAATATCACCAATGTAGTCGTTACCAATTTCACGGCCAATGGGCTCCTTGCACTAGGAGCTTCACCGGTAATGGCAAATGCAAAAGAGGAAGCAGCGGATATGGCTACGATTGCAAGTTCACTAGTTTTGAATATTGGCACATTAAACCCGCAAACAGTGGAAGCCATGCTCCTGGCTGGTAAGTCTGCCAATGAGCACGATGTTCCGGTCATATTTGACCCGGTAGGTGCGGGGGCTACACCGTATCGAACGGAAACAGCCCAACGAGTGATGAATGAAGTCAAGGTCGCCGTGATTAGAGGAAATGCGGCCGAGATTGCCAATGTTATTGGTGAAAAGTGGGAAATTAAGGGTGTGGATGGAGGAAATGCAAAAGGGAACATTAAAGACCTTGCGATCACAGCTGCTCGAAAATTACATTGTGTTGTCGTAATAACTGGAAAAGAGGATATTGTATCAGACGGTGAAAATACTTATGTAGTTGCCAATGGACATCCAATTTTGACCAAAGTAACCGGAACGGGATGCCTATTAACTTCGGTAATTGGCGCTTTTGCGGGGGTGGAAAGGGATTTAATCCAAGCCTCGGTCGCTGCCTTAACCTACTATGGCGTTGCCGCAGAAAAGGCGGCGAAGAAAACAGCCGAGCTTGGACCGGGCAGCTTTCAAATTGAATTTTTAAATCAATTATCGTTGGTTTCGAGTGAAGACTTAAATGGTTATGCTTCTTTTAAAAAAATCTAGTGGAGGAATGTAAGATGAAAAAAGCATTAACGATAGCAGGTTCCGACAGCGGCGGCGGCGCAGGAATTCAAGCAGATTTGAAGACGTTTCAGGAATTAGGGGTTTTTGGGATGTCAGCATTGACGGCTGTTACGGCGCAAAATACAGTAGGAGTCCATGCTGTGTACCCCATGACGTCAGAGGCCGTTGCCAAACAGATGCAAGCACTCGGAGAGGATATGGGTGCGGATGCCGTGAAAACAGGCATGCTTTTTAGCACAGAAATTATCGAAGCTGTTTCTGCTAATCTCAAAAAATACAAATGGGAAAATGTGGTTGTTGACCCTGTGATGATTGCCAAAGGCGGCGCTTCTTTATTACAACAGGAAGCCATTTTCGCTATGAAAACCTATTTATTGCCGCTTGCCGAAGTCATTACACCGAATATTCCGGAGGCGGAAGTTTTAACGGGAATGAAAATCC
Source organism: Neobacillus sp. NPDC097160 (assembly GCF_044762155.1). Taxonomy (NCBI): domain Bacteria; kingdom Bacillati; phylum Bacillota; class Bacilli; order Caryophanales; family Bacillaceae; genus Neobacillus; species Neobacillus sp. NPDC097160. The sequence goes on from NZ_JBIWDU010000006.1 coordinate 153,424, forward strand.
AAACCCTTGAAGATAAAAGAGAGGCTGCAGTAAGGCTATACGAGCTTGGAGTCAGAAATGTCGTGATTAAAGGCGGTCATGATGAAAACGAAATTGAATCCACTGATTTATTTTTTGACGGGAATGAATTCCACAACTTTACCAGCAAGCGGATCCAAACAAAAAACACACACGGAACGGGATGTACCTTCTCAGCCGTCATTACCGCCGAATTGGCGAAGGGCACAAGCGTATATGATGCTGTTTTAACAGCGAAGGATTTCATTCAAGCAGCCATTGAAGATGGTATTGCCATCGGCCATGGACATGGTCCGACAAACCATTGGGCATATGGAAAAAGAAAATACATTAAGGAGTTGGCAAGGTCATGAATGATTTGCAAGCCGCATTACGTGTTTATTTTATCATGGGCAGTCCGAATTGCTTGAAAGAACCAGAGGAAGTATTAAAAGAAGCCATTGCTGGTGGTATCACCCTTTTTCAATTCCGTGAAAAGGGAAAAGGGGCATTAACAGGTTCCGAAAAATTGAGCCTGGCAAAAGAACTTCAAGCAATCTGCAAAGAGCACCAGATTCCTTTTATTGTCAATGATGATATCGAGTTGGCGCTTGTAATTGGAGCAGACGGGGTTCATATCGGACAAGAGGATGAGCCGGTAGGGACGGTGAGGGAAAGGATTGGCGAGATGATTCTCGGTGTATCCGTACATACGAATGAAGAGGCGATGACGGCACTTAGGGACGGAGCAGATTATTTTGGGATTGGGCCTGTTTTTCCTACAAAAACAAAGGAGGATGCGAAGCCTTCGAAAGGTACCAGCTTGATTGAATCACTGCGAAAAAATGGCTACACCATTCCAATTGTGGGAATTGGCGGGATTACCAGTGAAAATGCCGCTTCCGTAATTAAAGCAGGGGCCGATGGTGTTTCTGTGATCACAGCGATTAGCCATGCAGAGACACCAATGGAAGCAGCAAGGGCATTAAGAAAAAACATAGGGGAGAGGAAAGGACATGAACAAAACATATAAATTGACGCTGACGGCTATGATGATTGCGATTGGCACAATCTCTAGCAGCCTGGTATCGATTCCGATTGGATTTACAAAGGTGTTTCCGGTTCAGCATTTTTTGAATGTTTTATCCGCCGTGCTGTTGGGACCGTATTACGCTGTCGCCCAGGCCTTTTGTGTCTCCTTGTTAAGAAATCTTATGGGAACGGGTTCTGTGTTTGCTTTTCCCGGCAGTATGGTGGGAGCGCTGCTGGCATCCCTATTATTTTTAAAAACTAGAAAAATCTATCTGGCATTTATCGGGGAAGTCATTGGAACGGGGATTATTGGTGCGATTCTTTGTTATCCAGTTGCCACTCTACTACTTGGGAAAGAAGCAACCTTATTTGGATTTATTCCATTATTTATCTTTAGCTCGTTTGTCGGAGCGCTACTGGGGTTTGTAATCTTAACTGTATTCTTAAGAAAGAAAGTTCTAACTATGGCTGGCCATTCTTTTAAAAACGAACTGGGGGAGTAATCATGAATTTTTCGCAACGCCTTCATGAAAAAGTTAATGAAATTTGGGAGAAAACCCATCAGCATCCATTTGTTGACGGGTTAGGCAAGGGGGACCTTCCTGTCGAATCATTTATTCGTTACATGAAGCAGGATTACGTATTTTTAATTGATTATTCCAAGCTTTTTGCATTGGGCGCAGTTAAAGCAAGGGAGCTCGACACGATGGCCGCTTTTGCAAAACTGCTGCATGAGACCTTGCATGGTGAAATGGAATTGCACCGTGGGTATGCTGCTAGGTTTGGCATTACCCATCAACAGCTCGAAGAAACAAAACCGACTCCCATCAATTTGGCCTACACACGGTATATGCTAAATGTCGCGCAGAACGGATCGCTCGAGGAATTAATCTCAGCACTGCTGCCGTGTATGTGGAGCTACTGGGAGATTAGCAAAATGCTAGCAGATAAATATCCAGAAGCTAGCGATCATCCTTTGTATGGTGATTGGATAAAAATGTACACATCAGACGAATTTGGTTCGTTGGCCATCTGGCTGATTGGGTTATTAGATCAATTGGCAGAAGGAAAATCGGAACGGAAATTAGGTATGTTAGAAGAACATTTCCTAACGACCTCCCGCTTTGAGTACATGTTCTGGGATATGGTTTATGAAGGAGCGGATTGGCCTGTTTAACTCTTCCATGTTAACAATTGAAAACCTTACATATGGTTTTGAAAACGCAAGACCCATTTTTCAAAAAATCTCTCTGAATGTGAAAGCGGGAGAATTTGTTTCTGTTATCGGTGCAAGTGGTTCAGGAAAAAGTACCCTTTTTAAATTGATTGCCGGACTTCTTGAGCCTGTACAGGGAGAGATCAAGATGGATGGTGTAAACGTAGGAAACAGGTTAGGCAAAGTAGGATATATGCCGCAAAAGGATTTGCTTTTACCGTGGCGTACGGTTTTAGACAACGTCTTGCTGCCGTTAGAGGTCATGAAGGAAAACAGCCAACAAAGAATCCCAGAGATTCGAGAATGGTTGGCCCGTTTTGGATTAGCAGAAGTGGAAAAAGCCTATCCAGATGAGCTTTCCGGCGGGATGAGGCAGCGTGTTGCCTTTTTGCGAACCATTATGACAGGCAAAGACCTGTTATTGTTAGATGAACCGTTCGGAGCACTCGATTCGCTCACGAAACGGAATATGCACAGCTGGCTGTTGGGACTGTGGGGGGATTTACAAAAAACGGTCCTATTCATCACCCATGATTTGGAGGAAGCCATTCTGTTAAGCGACCGGATTTATTTGCTTGGAAGAGAGACTATTCAAGAAATAAATGTCAACCTTCCACGACCAAGAAACGCAGAATTAATCTATCAATCAGAGTTTTTTGTGATGAGGAAAGAATTGGAGCGTTTGATTCAACATGAACAATAATTGGAGGAAATGGCTGGGGGATTATGGTCTATTCTTGATTGTTTCCATTTTGTTAGTAAGCGGGTGGGAGTGGATTGTCAGAAACGGAATGATTCCGTCCTTCATACTGCCGTCACCTACGCAAATCGGTGCGGCATTTATAGAAAACCGTCAGCTTTTATTGGAAGAACATTTGCCGGCAACCCTTAATGAGGTTTTAATTGGTTTTGGGATATCACTTGCAGGTGGATTGTTAGTAGGCGTTGGGATGCACTTTTCCCGTTCTTTAGAAAAGGTATTGTACCCGTTTCTTGTTATTTCACAAACCATCCCAATGATCGCGATCTCTCCCATCTTTATCATGTGGTTCGGCTATTCGATTTGGAGCAAAATCGCTGTAACGATTTTAATCGCCATTTTTCCAATCGTTGTAAGTACCTATGATGGGCTGAAGGCGGGAGGTGGGGAATACCGGGAATTACTGCTGACAATGGGCGCTAACCGCTGGACTATTTTTAAAAAAATCCAGGTACCGTTGGCATTGCCTTCGATCCTGTCTGGCTTGAAAATGTCTGTTGTGTATTGTGTGGTCGGGGCAACCATCGGCGAGTGGCTCGGCGCAAGTGTCGGGTTAGGCTACTTCAGTAGGCGGATGTCAGGAAACTTACAAGCAGACGCCGTGTTTGCGGCAATCTTCCTGCTTTCATTACTTGGTGTCGTGCTATTTTTATTCATTAGTATACTAGAAAAACAGGTTTTGAAAAATATAATTCGCAACAAGAGAGGATAGAAAAGAACAATGATAAAGCGATTTTTTGTCATGGTAAGTCTTTTATTACTACTAGTAAGTGCTTGCGGGAAAGAGGATGCCGAACAAACTTCCAGTAGAGCCGCAAAGTTACAGAAAGTGAGCTTAATGCTGGACTGGTATCCAAATGCTGTCCACTCCTTTCTTTTTACCGCAAAAGAAAAGGGCTATTTCAAAGAACAAGGTCTGGATGTGGATATCCAAATGCCTGCAGATACAAATGATCCGCTTAGACTGGTGGCAGCTGATAAAATCGATATGGCGATCAGCTATCAGCCGGAAGTCCTTGTGGCACGCAGCGAGAATATTCCGGTTCAATCAATTGCTGCGATTGTTCGCCATCCACTGAATCAATTAATGGTGGAGGCAGATAGCGCGATTCAATCACCCAAGGATTTAGCGGGAAAAACGATTGGTTATCCTACGATTCCATTAGATGAAGCGATTATCCAAACGATGGTGGATAGTGATGGCGGGGATGCGAAGAAGGTTAAAATGGTCGATGTCGACTGGGACTTAATCCCGGCGATGGCATCAAAGAGAACCGATGCACTGATGGGCGGATTTATTAACCATGAGAAATTATTGCTAGAAAAAGAGGGCCATCCAATCCGCACATTAAATCCTGCAGATTATGGTGTTCCCGATTATTATGAATTAGTGTTGGTTGCTAGTGAAAAAGGATTAAAAAGAAAAAAAGATGTGTATAAAAAGTTTATCGAAGCGATTACAAAGGGGCAAAAATACGTTGCAGATCACCCAGAGGAAGGCTTGTCACTATTAATGAAACATGAAGACAAAACCTCACCACTCGAAGGGGATATTGAGTCGAAAAGTCTGGAAATCCTGCTCCCGCTGATGGATGCAAAAGAAAAACCATTCGGCTACCAAGACCCAGAAACATGGGAAAAAGTCGCCCAATGGTTAAAAACCACCAAAATGATAAAAAGTGGAGTGAAAGCGGGGGACGCATTTATAAATTTTTGATGTTGCAACTGTAAATAGGGTAAAAAGGGTGTCAGGCACCATAGCAGAGCTATGGTGCCTGACACCAAAAACTACATTAGATTGATTGATACTGCGGTCTGGTGATCATTCGCATGAGGTAGGCTGAATTTTTGGGGTCCTGTTTTCTTTTGCCGTTTAGGAAGTTAATGATGGTGCTGGCATTGCGAATGCCGATGCCATGGCCGTAGTATTGGTCGTCGCCAAAATATATCACATTTTCAGCCCGCCACCACGGCTGTTTCGGATCAAAATCCGGATTGTTGAAATGCAGGACGTCTCCTGGTAAATAATCGTCCCCATATTTTTGTTGAATCGGCAGATCTTCATCAAATTGCCAATCCATCAAGTAAAGCCTTCCAAAAAGGATATCAAACCTTTCGCTTCCAATCGAATAAAGAGTGGCAATATATAAGACGATGGCGATGGCGGTGGAGCATTCAAAAGCGTATAGCTTTCCATTCTTTAGGATGTCCAGAATGGCAACCGAAGGACGAACCTCAGGCTTTATGAGGAAGCCGCCATTCCTTAATCGATCCCAATATTTCTTATTGCAAAAGGCATAGCTGAACGTTGTAAATTTTGCACCGCTTTTGTTTAATTCCTGTGCAGCTTTCATCGTGTTTGTTCGAAATAAGAGCTCGAATTTTAATTGGCTTATGGTCTGGTATTCATAAGATGCATGATTTGCCGCCATTTGTTTAACAATCGATTTCTCTTCATTGTTGGATATTCCTTGAATGAGATCCTCTGGTTCCACAACCTGATGATTTATTTTTATCATTCCGGCCTCCTGGTTTCGAAAAAATCAACTCCTTTTATAAAAATATGAAACTTTCTATATAATACAACTAATAAGACGCTTTTTTTCTTGAAAAAAATTTGGTTGATTTTTTGGTTTTCCTGAATTTAAGGTACATGAGCAGGAAGACAAGGGCGCTCATGAATCTTAAGATAGAGTTGATTCCCATGGATATTTGAATACCGGTTACTTCTAAGAGCCATATTCCGATTTGCGGCGCAATAAAAGCGACAAACGATAAAAGGACATTATAAGTTGTGATGCAATAGGTTCTCTTTTCCTTTGGAGATTTCTCTAATAATAGGTTGAACAAGAGAAGCATGGTGCCGGAAACAAAAAAGCCGGAAGTCATTTGCACAAAGGTTAAATAGACTAGATTTGTAGACAAAACGGTTAAAAATGGTGCGGTTGCCATTCCGGCAGCCACCCAAATGAGCATTAAAGTGTTTGACTTTTGCTCCGCCCATCGTTTCCATAATGGGAACGAGAAAATTTGCACCAATTGATTGGCTACTGAAAAAATACTAATCCACAAAATCGTCGCATGGGCATATTTTACATTATAAATATTGAATAGCCCCCAGGCCATTTGCCAAGAGAAGTTAAAGCAAAGGGAGGTAATGAGAAACCATTTGTATCCCTTATCCTTAAAAATGGACCAATCCATTGACGATTTCTTTTGGTCTTTGCTCGACTTTGGTTCCGCTTTTTCTTTATGCTTCATTAAAAAGAATACTTCTAATAAGCCAAAAAGAAAGGCAATCACAAATAAAAATTGATATGCAGCAGCATGATCCGTCTGTTTTTTCATGGCAATTCCGATTATCAAGGTTGTAACCATCCCAACAATTGTTAATAGTCGATTTCGGTCACTAAAAAAAGCACCTCTTCGTTCCTCCTTAATCATTCCGCTTATCAGTGTTTGCCAACCAATATTCGAAATCGTACCAGGAACATTCATTAAAGCAACAATGATTAAAAAAGCACATCCTTGGTAGGCAGCAGGGATCAGAATAACACCAATTAATAATAAGAATAATGCTCGTGCACCTAAAACCGACATCGCGACTGTTTTCTTTTGCTGATCTAACCGATTTAACATTATTGCAGCTGGAATCGTCATCAGCAGGGCAACAAGCGGCGGCAGGGAACTGATTAACCCAACTTGATAATTGGTTGCCCCTAAGATAGATATAGCGAATATTGGAAAAAAGTTACTTGCCAGATTCACAGCAATGGTCGACACCATTCCATGATAGATACTTACCTTTTCGTTATATGAGCGCATGTATCATCACCATTTTCACTTAAAATTCTACTGTTTATTATACAATCGAAACATGATATTTCTACAAAATATTTAAAAATAAATATATTTTAAGATAACTTTATAAAAAACACTTAGCAAATATTGATTAGTACGTTGACATTTTGACAACAAACACATATATTATAACTAATTTAATAAATACTGAAAGTATTCTGTTAGGTGAGGCTCCTAAATAGAGACACGCTTCTGCCCAAAAATGTCGAGAGACGCCAATGGGTCAACAGGAAAGATCGGAAGAAGGTCTTTTTTAACGAAGCTGGTACTTGTACCTATGCTATTTAGTGCTAAAACTTGAACGAGGGAATATTAGGTAAAAAACCTATTAAACTGTTAGAATTTTCAAGCGAAAAATAGTTTATTAATGTACATACATTGGCCTTTATTTCCTCAATTTGAGAAATAAAGGCCTTTTTTCGTTTTTAACCCAAGCAGATGGGCAATGGGTTCAAAACAATCAGTAATCGTCAACAAGAAGGTGATTGAATGGGTATTAAGCATTTGAAAAAGCTGGACTATTTATTAGTCATTACTACCGTACTTTTATGTTTGTTTGGATTGGTCATGGTTTATAGTGCAAGTTTTCCAATCGCATCGGTTGATTTCGGGAATTCGCGGTACTTTTACATTAAACAATTGAACTCCATAATAATCGGATTTGTTCTAATGGCCATCACTGCCGTAATTCCTTACCGTGTTTATGGAAAGTTTAGTCCAATTTTGGTGTTAATCTCTATCTTTTTATTGATCATGGTGTTAGTTCCATGGTTCGGAGTGGTGAGGAATAATTCACAGCGATGGCTCCAACTAGGGCCATTGCTCATCCAGCCAACAGAAGCCGTTAAACTTGTCATGATCATTTATTTTGCAAGCGTATACGCAAAAAAGCAAACCTATATTAATCATTTTTGGAAGGGAGTTATGCCGCCGCTTTTTATACTAGGTACTGTTTTTTTACTAATATTGAAACAACCGGATTTAGGGACAGCGACTGCGATATTAATACCTTGCGGGTTTATTCTGCTTTGTTCAGGTGAACGAGCTATTCACTTACTTCTATTAGGCAGCATAGCCTTGGGTGGAGTAGGTTTTTTAGCACTATCCGCTCCCTACCGCTTGAATCGGATTTTATCGTTTCGAGATCCCTTTGCTGACCCATTTGGCGATGGTTACCAATTAGTAAGCGCGTATCATGCCATCGCATCTGGGGGGATATCGGGGAAGGGTTTTGGTCACAGTGTTGAAAAATTGGGATATCTCCCCGAAGCGCATACAGATTTTATTATGGCAGTTATAGTGGAAGAACTGGGCGTATTCGGTCTGCTGTTTATTATATTTTCCTATTTATTCATCATGTATCGCGGTGTCCGTATTGCCCTAAAAGCCAAGAATTCATTTGCAAAATTATTGGCTATTGGTCTGACTTTTCAAATTATGGTACAGGTCATATTTAACCTGAGTGCTGTATCCGGCCTTCTTCCAATCACTGGTGTCCCGCTTCCTTTTGTTAGTTACGGGGGTTCCTCACTAGTATTTATGTTAATCTCCATAGGAATTTTAGTGAATATATCTTGGAGCAGACATTCTTATACAGCTAAAACTTTTCAACCCAATGAAAGAAATGGAGGTAAAGAATATGGAACACAACATGGAATTACAAACGATTTTGCAGGAGCAAAATCATCTCTGTTTAAATGAGTTCATTGGAGATCTTCAACCATTTGATATTGCGGAAATGGTTAGTGCGTTGGATTCGGAAGAACAAATTACCTTTTTCTACCTTGTAACTGCATCATTTGGAGCAGAAATTCTTGAATATTTAGATCCAGAACTGCAATATAAAATATTGCTTCGTATCAATGAACAAAGAAAATCAGACCTTATAAATGAAATGTCTAGTGATACAATTGTAAATTTGTTCTTATCGGTTCATGCGAATCAGGGGAAAAAATTATTGGCCTATCTGCCTGAAAATTATCGGGAGAAGATACATCATCTAATGAACTATGATCCCGATACAGCTGGTAGATTAGCAACAATCGATTATGTTGCTGCCCGAATTCACTGGACCGTCGAACAAACAATCAGACACATTCGGAAAGTCGGCCAGGAAGCAGAAATTGTTTCATATATTTATGTAATAGGTAGGAACGGTGACCTTGTTGGTGTTGTTTCTTTAAAGGATATCATCCTAGCCGATGCAGGAACAATATTAGTGGAAATTGTACAAGGGGAACCAGTTTCTGTTTCGGTAGATGTCCACAGAGAGGAAGCGGCGGATGTATTGTCCAAATACGACCTTATTGCGCTTCCTGTCGTCACCCATGACCAGCGAATGATTGGAATCCTTACTGTAGATGACCTAATAGATGTTATTCTCGAAGAAGCAACCGAAGATTTTCAAAAGCTTGGCGGAAGTCAACCGTTAATGGATCCATACTTTAAAAATTCAATCTGGAGTATCTATCGAAAAAGAATCGGATGGCTGTTAATTTTGTTTGTTGCAGAAGCTTATACAGGAACCGTGCTGCGGCATTATGAGGAAACACTTTCCGAACAAATTGCCTTAGCCTTTTTTGTTCCGCTCCTTATTGGAACAGGGGGGAATACGGGGTCACAAACGGTAACAACATTAGTTCGGGCTATGGCGGTAGGGGAAGTAGATTTTAAAGATATTTTCAGAGTTTTTCGAAAAGAGGCAACAACTGGATTATTTTTGGGGCTGTCGATGGGAACGGTCGCGTTTATCCGTGCCTTTTTCCTCGGTGTTAACGTAAATGTTGGGGCGGTTGTCGCCATATCTGCGATGTTTATTGTCATTTGGGCATCCATGGTAGCGTCCGTTTTACCAATGATTTTAAATAAGTTAAAAGTCGACCCCGCCATCGTTTCCGGCCCATTTATTACCACTCTAGTCGATGGAACAGGATTGATTCTTTACTTCACGGTTGCAAAGATCATTTTGCATCTTTAATGACCCTTCGTGAGCGTACGTATTCCATAGATTACTAGCTATCCGAGAAGTGATGTTGACTTTTTATCAACGATTTTTAAAAAAATAAGCACTTTTCGTCAAATGAACAATACAATGTGAAAAAATAGGGAGGGATTTACATTGTCTTGGTTGTTCATCTTGGCTTTTGCTGTTTCATCTAGTGTTGATAATCTAGGGGTAGGAATTTCCTATGGGATTCGAAAGATAAGAATTGGTTTGCGTGCCAATCTACTAATTGGTGTGATTTGTTTTCTTATGAGTATGGCGGGGATTACATTCGGAATGTGGCTTTCAAAAATTCTCCCCGGCATATTCCCTGTAATTATCGGAGCATTTTTTCTCATTATCATCGGTGTTAGGATCATTCTGTTAGGTGCCCCGCGAAAAAAAAGAACGGTAGCTGTAAGCAATGAGGGTGATTCAGTCAACTCCCCTAGCATAAAAGGAGTTTTAAGGAATCCTGAGGCAGCTGATGTGGATCATTCCGGCGAAATTGGTTTAGGGGAGGCCATTATGTTGGGGGTAGCATTGTCTGCGAATGCCCTTACGAATGGCTTAGGGGCAGGATTACTTGGGTTTTCACCACTTGGTATTTCTCTAACAGCCGCGATTGGCAGTATTATCAGTGTATGGGCCGGAGTTCGTTTAGGCCATAAATTAGCAAACATTCGGATTGGTTCATTTACACTGGGAGAATTCGGAACAATTATTAGCGGGATCATTATAATCATCATTGCATTTTCCGCGTTCTTTTAAGCTGTATTAATCGTAATTAGTTGACAAAACGTCAACGTGTGGTTATATTTCTATGAGACACGTACATTATTACTCTGAAAATAACATTTGTGTAGATGCGAATTTTCATTTTTATTCAAAATATTTTTTCTGTCCAAAGGGAAGGGAAGCGTATGTTAGATCAACAAAAAACGAGTAAACTTGGTTTATTTTTAAAAGAATTACTTAAGGAACGGTCTTTATCAATGAGAAAACTTAGCGAGTTAACTAATATTGATAAAGCGACCATTTCGCGGATTATTAGTGGAAAAAGAAAGGCGACTCCAGACCACTTGCAAAAAATGGCTGCTTGTCTTGGTGTTCCGATCGCTGATTTATTTACAGCTGCCGGGTACACGGTTGACCAAAGCCAGGAAGAGCTGAATTCAGATATTCATATTTCGATAGACAGCATTCAAAGTATTCTAGAAACCTCTGAATTATATAAAAATGCATTTTCAATTAAAAGTGTAGAACAACAATTGGAAAAATATCAACAATATTCACATACTGAAGAGGGAAAAGACACGATTCTTTCCGGCTTTAAGAAAAAACTCGAGAAAGTTGGTAGCATCGGTCCATTTATCAGTCAACTGAAAGAAATGTTTGAGCGGTTTCGTTCAAGAGAAGGCAGTCCTATTGAACTTGCCATCGTAGGTGGTGCACTCATTTACTTTATTATTTCGGTAGATGTGATTCCGGATTATATTTTTCCAATCGGATATGTAGACGATGCTATCGCCGTAAAACTTGTTTTAGATTTATTATCAACAAAAGCATAAAATTATTTCTGACAGGTGATTGTTCAAATGGAAAAACGAGAAAATATACACAAGAAACGGAAATGGCTTAGGTATGGCGTTTTAGTGGTTCTGACTTTATGTATAACGGTTGTTTTTTATTCTGTATATCAATATAAAAGCGGTTTATCTGAAGCGAGTAATAGCCAATTTAAGGATGAACAGAAAAATTTTGATGATTTCCAAGGTGCCGAACCGCAATTTGGAGAGATAAATATTTTATTACTTGGAAGTGATTCACGTGGTGAAGAGCATGCGCGATCTGATACATTGATGATTGCGCATTATAATCAAAACACAAAGAAAATGAAGATAGCTTCGATTATGAGAGATTCTTACGTGGATATTCCCGGATTTGGCAAGCAAAAAATAAATGCGGCTTTTGCATTTGGTGGGCCTGAATTAGTAAGAAAAACGATTAAAGAAAATTTCGATGTCGAAATAAATTACTATGCCATTGTCGATTTTGAAGGTTTTTCAAAGATTGTTGACATTGCCGCTCCCAAAGGAATTGAGGTCGAAGTTCCTTATGAAATGTCGTATGGAATTGGGATGACACTACAACCCGGGAAACAATTATTACATGGTGATAAATTATTAGGCTATGTTCGTTTTCGCCATGACCGCTTGAGTGATTTTGGCCGGGTGGCAAGACAGCAGGAAGCCGTTTCAAAGATAAAGGAACAAGCAGTCAGTCTTCATAATTTAGTTAATCTTCCAAAGATCCTAGGGGTTGCTACTACTTATATAGATACAAATGTTGATTCGCCAACGATTCTATCAATCGCTAAAGGGTTACTTGCTGGGAAATCAACCAAAGTGGAGAGTATTCGGATACCAGTTGACAATTCATATGTCGATGAAACTGTTAACGTGGGAGCAGTGCTTAAATTAGATTTTGAGAAAAACCAGGAAGCCTTAAAGGACTTCCTAGCATCAAATGAAACTGAAAATGCTACAAGTTTCTAAGACTGAACTGCTGGCTACTGCCAGTAAGTAGGTCAGAAACAAGACGGAAAGTAAAATAAATGAAATACAATTGGTGAATTAAATGAACAAAGAAATAAATATTTATAAAAGATTAGATGGATCCATCATGCTCATCTTGATGGTATTTTTTATCACAAGTATCGTATTTATTTATAGCAGCCAGCAGACAGGCCAGTATGGTGCACAAAATTTTGCGTTGAAACAGGGAATCAATTATTTCATCGGTTTTATCCTTTTACTCCTTGTTGCTAAGCTCGATGTGGAGCAACTTGAAAGATTAGCTTGGCCCACGTATATTTCCTTATTTATTCTCATAATCCTGTTGCGATTTTCACCAAATTCGATAGCTCCGATGATACTTGGTGCTAAAAGATGGTTTAGTATACCTGTATTAGGCTCGATCCAACCATCAGAGTTTTTTAAAATTGCATTGATTATTTTGGTAGCTAGAGTCAATTCAAAACATAATACGATTTATTTTAAAAGAACATTGAAAACAGATTTATTACTAGTAGGAAAAATTCTTCTAATAACGATTCCGCCCTCCCTGTTTGTCTACCAGCAGCCGGACACGGGTATGGTGTTTCTATATTTGATTGCAATCGGGAGTATGCTGTACTTATCTGGTTTAAACAGAAAGCTTGTGGCTGTTTTTGTCCTGGTTCCTCTTTTAGTAGCAGGGCTGCTCGTTTATTTTTATTTGCATCAGCCAGATATTATTTATAATCAATTAATCCCACTTTTAAAGCCCCATCAGCAGGAACGAATAATTGGCTGGTTAGATCCTGCAGGAAACAGTAATCAGGCATATCAAAGCAAAAAATCGATTTTAGCCGTAGGGAGCGGTGAATTAGTAGGTAAGGGCATCATGAAAGGAAAGGTATATATACCTGAGAAACACACTGATTTTATTTTTGCAACTGTAGCAGAGGAAGGTGGTTTTTTATTTGCTTCCTTCATCGTCCTATTATTCATGTTCCTGATTTTTAGAATTATTAGAACCGGTCATAAATCACAAACACCCTTTGGTATGTATATTTGTGCGGGCATTACATTAAGTCTGTCTGTGCAAATTTTTCAAAATATTGGAATGGTTGTTGGGTTAATGCCTGTTAAGGGGATTTCATTACCCTTTTTAACCTATGGCGGCAGTTCGTTGTTTTCCAATATGATATTAATGGGAATCATATTATCAATAAGAAAAACATTTGGATTATATATGTTTGCAGGGAAAAATGAGTTTTCTAAGGATTATTAAACCAGGTTTACTCAAAACGTCAATCCATAATATTCCATTTGGTAGCTTCCATATTTTCAAACAGAGAAAAACTTAACGTATCTTTGATTTTTATTCGTTTGCATTAATTTATTATTTCTGTTATAGTAAAGAAGAATTATTTTTGTGAGTCGGAAAGAACGTTAAAGTGAATCTGCTTTTTGTCTTGAAGATTTGAGCAAGGATAGTAACACATTGTGTGCAAATAGCACACAGCAGGAGGAAACACACATGGAACAAGGTAAAGTAAAATGGTTTAATGCAGAAAAAGGTTTTGGATTCATCGAGCGCGAAGCTGGAGACGACGTATTCGTACACTTCTCAGCAATCCAAGGCGAAGGCTTCAAATCTTTAGACGAAGGTCAAGCAGTAACTTTTGACGTTGAGCAAGGTCAACGTGGACCACAAGCTTCTAACGTTCGTAAAGCATAATCTTAACCACATAAATAAAAAAGGCCCTCTTGTAGGGTCTTTTTTTATTCCTTAAAATTAGATATTCTGTTTCACTTTACAAAGATTCGCCCTTCATCCAGGAAAAAAAACCTGCTCAATAATTGAGCAGGTTACATGAATCAATAAAGCAAATGGTAGAATCAGTATACCATAGAACGAAAACAATCGCACCTTTTTTCCTAGCCTCCTATTGTTTAGTGAGGATAATTATCATTTTTTACATGAAATGATATAATCAAATAAACATACAAGTAGAAGGAAGTGTTGGAATGGTGATCCTAAGGCCTCAATTAGAACAATCCGAGTTGACTCAATATATCCTGCCAAAAGGGGACATTGAAGTCTTTCGTGATGACGACCATTATAAAGAGAAGCTTAAGGAATGGGGACTATCGTCCGCAAAGGAAGCAAAACGGGAATTTTGGTATAAGGATCGAAGCTACCAGCGTCAAGTGACGATCAAAGGATATGAGGTGTACGGGGGTGCTGGGGAACTAAACACCCTGGTGATTGAATTCCAAGACGGCAATGTAAGCTGTATTCACCCTGCGTACTTAAAAGAAATGCAGCAGTCAAGTTTCGGAAAAGAAAGCCTATTGACGCTTGAGGACAAAGAGAGTACATCTGAAACAGCGCAAGCAATAGAAAAGGAAATCGTGACATCTGAACCTGAATCTGTCCATGAAGCAGAAACTCCAAAAAAGGATAAGGCGGCTAAACCTCCTAAGGAAGCGAAACCTAAGAAAGAGAAGGCCCCCAAGCTTGAACTTCCTGCGGAAAAAGTTCATTTTACCGCAAAGGTTAAGCAGTTTGCACTTGTATACAATCCTTTTAATGAAGAAAATGATGAAGTGGTCGTCCTAGAAAATGTCCAAATTGTCCAGGAAAATCCACTAGATCTTGGGTTAGCTTGGTGCAGCCACAGTAAAACACTGAAAAAATTCGAATTAGCCGCTGGAGACATGCTTGAATTTGACGGTAAGGCAGCTGCCAAGAAATTGGCTAAAGGAAAAGACGCACCCGAAGAATTTACGGTCGACACAGCCGTGTTGTATAAGATTAATAACCCGTCCAAAATCGTTAAAAAATAGGACCTCCCTCGAAAGGGTCCTATTTATTTTTCAAAATAAATCAAACGGAACCAAGATATTTAGCAGAGGAATAATAATCGAAGATAGCGTATAATGAAGTTTCGGACTTTTATTTCTCGAGGAGTATTTAATTATGAATCAAACATTTACGATCAAGGAAAAAACAAAGCAAATTTTTATTTTGTTAATTCCCATTTTAATCACGCAGCTTGGTATGTTTTCAATGGTTTTTTTCAATACAATCATGTCAGGTAAATATAATTCCTCCGATTTAGCGGGAGTGGCGATTGGATCATCGATTTGGAGTCCGATTTTTAACGGAATCAGCGGAATACTTCTCGCTGTTTCACCGATAGCGGCCCAACGATTTGGTGAAAAGAAGAGCAACGAAGTTTCCGCCGTTGTGAGGCATGGAATTTACCTCTCCGTTATGATTACATTAGCTGTTATCATCCTGGGATTTTTCTTATTAGGTCCCATCCTAGATAAAATGGGGCTGCCGGTTGGTGTCGAGAAAACAGCCTTTAATTATTTGGTGGGTCTTAGTTTTGGACTTTTGCCATTATTTGTTTTTAACGTGCTAAGATCCTTTATTTATGCATTAGGGAAAACACGTGTCGTCATGGTCATTATGCTCCTGTCGTTACCGGTCAATTTCTTTTTGAACTATGCGTTCATCTTTGGTCATTTTGGATTTCCAGAGCTTGGCGGTGCCGGAGCAGGGTATGCCACTTCCATTACGTACTGGATCATCATGGGGATGACTCTGTTTATCGTGAAAACACAGGATCCATTTTCTTCTTATCCTGTGTTTTCTAATATAAGGGAATTTTCTTGGGAAAAGTGTAAGGAAATTTTAAAAATCGGCGTACCGATGGGACTCTCTATCTTCTTCGAGACAAGTATGTTTGCCGTGGTAACGATTCTGTTAAGTAAGTTTAATGTCACCACGATTGCAGCCTATCAAGCAGCCTTAAATATTGTTTCATTTTTATACATGATTCCAATCAGTATTTCTACCGCATTAACCGTTCTAGTCGGTTATGAAGTAGGGGCAAAGCGCTATAAAGATGCAACACAATATAGCTGGTTAGGAGTAGTGCTCGCCATCTTGATCGCCACCGGCACGGGGATGTTAGTCGTTGCGTTCCGTTACCAGGTTGCCGGTTTTTACTCGAATGAAACAGCCGTGATTAACTTAACAGCCAATTTCTTAATTTTTGCGTTGTTCTTTCAAATTTCGGATGCCATCCAAGCAACGGCGCAGGCGGCATTAAGAGGGTATAAAGATGTCAACCTTGCCTTTATCATGACCCTAATCGCGTATTGGCTGATTTGTTTACCGGCAGGTTACCTGCTCGCCCATTTTACCGGCCTCGGAGCAAGAGGCTACTGGGTCGGACTAACCATCGGACTACTAGCAGCAGGAATAGCCCTATCCCTAAGACTCATCTACATCCAAAAACGGAAATTCATCAACATCCAAGTTAAAGAAGTTGTGTAGGTTAGCAATGGTGTCAGGCACCATAAATGAGTTATAGAAGTTACTTAGGGTGGAAAGGGTGTCAGGCACCATCTAGCAAAATAGTAAAATAATGACGCCATTCCTTGTGGAATGGCGTCTCGATGTTAATATAATTTTTTTATGCCGAACCATTTTGTAAATAAGCTTTGGTTTTTATCCGTGATTATAAGTTCATCCATGATTAATTTTTCACGATTGGTAGAAATCCAATTCTTCAATTCCTGTTTATCATTAAATCGCGTATAATATGTTTCCCCACCTTTTCCAAGTGCGTTGACAACATACCTACAAGTGTTCCCCATAGTGCCCACCTTTAAATAAATAATTGTATTCTATATGGATTATATCAGTCTTCTAAAAATAGTCCATCATTATTTTTCATCAAAATTATCCAAATTTTTTTATCCGATAAAGGCGAGGAATAGTAAGCGTTTCCACCTTTTACTTCAAAAAAAATAACATCTGCCAAGGCTTTTTCTCTCCCTGTGAACAAAATGAACAAAATGGTTAATACGTTTTTAATGCTGTTTAAATGTACAAACTATGAATTTCTAAAAATTTTTATAAAATTGAGAAAACGGTTACAAGGGGGAAATAAAATGTTTTCGATCAAAAGAATTTCAGCAGTAATGTGTGCAGGGGCATTGGCGTTAAGCTTAGGGGCTTGTAGCAGTAAAGAAACGGCTAGCCCAGCTAAGAAGGAGGAAGGTACAGGCTATCCCAAGAAAGCGATTTCAGTTGTCGCGCCATCGGGTGCAGGGGGCGGCTGGGATTTAACCGCACGTTCCTTTGCAAAAGTGTTGAGTGAAACAAAGATTGTCTCGCAGCCATTAACGGTTGAGAATAAGCCGGGCGGCGGCGGTGCCGTGTTTATGGCAGAATACGCGACCCAGCAAGCAGAAAATAACGATATGCTTTTCGTTAATTCACCACCAATCATTATTAACAATCTGAAAAAAGAAGGAAACAGTCCATACGGGTACAAAAATACAACACCGCTCGCACAGCTAACAAAAGATTTTGGTGCTATTGTCGTCAAAGCAGATTCCCCATTTAAGGATCTTCAATCAGTATTGGAGGAAGTAAAGAAAGATCCTAGTAAACTTACATTTGCAGGCGGTTCGGCACCAGGTTCAATGGACCACTTAATTTCAATTCTTCCGGCGTATAAATATGGAGTTGACCCAACAAAAATTAAATACGTTTCCTATGATGGCGGTGGGGAAGCCATTACCTCATTGCTTGGCGGCAATGCCGATGTCATTGGAACCGATGCCTCCAGTGTGAAGGAATTTTTAAAGGCTGGAAAGGTTCGGGTGTTGGCTGTGACCGCAGCAGAGCGCCTATCCGGAGATTATAAAGATGTTCCAACTGCAAAAGAACAAGGTGTCGATGCAGAATTCACGATTTGGCGCGGAGTCTTTGGTCCTGAAAAGATGTCAAAAGAAGCAAAATCCTATTGGGAAAAAGCTATCGACAAGCTTGTGAAGTCCCCTGAGTGGAAGAAGGAAGTAGAGACGCAAGGCTGGGAACTGGAATATAAAAACAGTGCCGATTTCAAAACGTTTTTAGGTGAACAAGATCAACAAGTCCAGCAATTATTAAAAGCATTGGGTATGCAAAAGTAAAAAGCGCGGGAAGGAGTTTACTTTTTCCTTCCCTTATCTTTTCTTAAGGGGGAATACGAATGAGTTTAAAATTCGATCGTATTGCATCTGTAGCGTTTTTAGCGGTAGGGGTGCTATTTATTATTGGGAGCAAGCATTTAGCGAGCTCATCTTATGGAAGTGTTGTTGGACCCGATATCTTTCCATTTATTCTTGGAATTTTACTTGTTTTATTAAGTATCCGTTTGTTTTATGAAACATTCATGGGCAGTGGTGAGCAGGGGACGAAAGAAACATTGCAGTATAAACCCTTCTTAATTATCGCAGTTGCGACTTTGGTCTATATTTTAACGTTAGAAACGGTTGGATATGTGATTACCACCTTTTTATTTTTATTTGTATGTTTCCAAACAATGGAACGGTCGAAGTGGATTTCATCTCTCATTATTTCTGCATGTTTTTCTGGAATGGTTTATTTTTTATTCGTAGAGGTATTGAAAGGCACACTTCCAGGATGGCCGATTTGGTTTTAGCAACCAACTGGAGGAAGGAGGAAAAACATGAGTACACTTGATTATTTAGTTCACGGATTTGGTACTGCACTTATTTGGTATAATCTCATTTTTGCCTTTGTTGGCGTGTTAATTGGCACGGCCGTCGGTGTTTTGCCGGGGATCGGTCCAATGAGCGGGGTAGCGCTGCTTATTCCCGTAACGGCTTCGATCACAGGCGGTCTTCCGCCGGAACAAGCGGCAACGAGTGCAATTATTCTTCTTGCCGGGGTATATTACGGAGCGATGTATGGCGGATCGACCACTTCGATTCTATTAAATACACCTGGGGAATCCTCCTCTGTTGTAACAACATTGGACGGTTACCAGATGGCGAAGAAGGGAAGGGCCGGCAGCGCCTTGTCCATTGCAGCGATTGGCTCATTTGTTGCGGGGATTGTGACACTCATTGCCTTGATTGCCCTAGCAAAACCATTATCAGAGGTGGCACTTAAATTTGGCCCAGCCGAATATTTTTCCTTAATGCTTTTGGGGCTTGGCGCTGTCAGTGGATTGGCAGGAAAATCGGTTACAAAGGCGTTAATTATGACAGTTTGCGGCTTATTACTTGGTACGATTGGCATCGACAGCGTTTCGGGTATTGCCAGATTTACCTTCGATGCTCCATGGCTTTTCCAGGGAATTGAGTTTTTAACAATCGCCGTTGGGCTGTTTGCGCTTGGCGAGGTCTTCAAGACCATTTTAGAAAAAGAAGAGGAAGAAACTGAAATTGCGAGAATTAATAATATGCTTCCTTCCAAGGAAGAGTTTAAAGATTCAGTGGGACCGATTGCCCGTGGTTCTATCTTGGGGTTCTTTGTTGGAATTTTGCCGGGTGCCGGGGCGACGCTCGCTTCCTTTTTCTCTTATATCCTTGAAAAAAAGGTATCAAAAAATCCTGAGAAATTTGGAACAGGTGCCATTGCAGGGGTAGCGGCACCGGAATCAGCTAATAATGCGGCGTCAGGCGGTGCAATGATTCCATTATTAACATTGGGTATACCGGGGTCAGGTACGACTGCGATCCTAATGGGAGCCCTGATGATGTACAATGTCCAGCCTGGCCCCTTATTATTTGAAGATCATCCGCAGGTTGCCTGGGGTCTGATTGCTAGTATGTTTATCGGAAATATTATGCTATTAATTTTGAATCTGCCACTTGTAAAGGTGTTTGCAAAAATTATTCAAACGCCAAAGAAATATTTGATCCCGATGATTATCGCGATCTCTATCTTTGGTGTCTATGCGGTACAGGTGTCAACGAATGACCTATTGCTTTTACTTGCTTGCGGTGTCCTCGGCTACTTTTTTAGTAAACATGATTATCCGATTGCCCCGCTCGTTCTTGGACTCGTACTGGGACCAATGATTGAGAATAACCTAAGAAGGGCATTGACCATTTCAAATGGTGATTATAGTGTATTTTTCACTCGCCCGCTTTCCTTAGTATTTCTGCTTATCACGTTCTTATGGCTGGTTGTACCATTCATGCTGAAAAGAAGAGGGAAAGAAGTCATCATTAATGTAGAAGGGTAAGATTCAGAAGATTATGAAAAACTCCTTTTTAAAAGGAGTTTTTTTTATTATGATAGAGGTAGAGGTGTAAACATGCGATTACATACGAAACTGATGCTTGGAATTTCCATACTCATCATCGTCCTCGGGACCATTATTGAATTTACTTTTAAAAATATCATGGAAACCAACTTGAAAAATGAAATTGGTTACAAAGCATTGTCTGTTGCAGAGACGCTTTCTAATATGCCGGAAATCCAATCTGCTTTTAGCACTGAAAACCCCGCCGCCATTATTCAACCCATTGCTGAAAAAATTCGCAAGGACGTTGAGGCGGAATTTATTGTCATAGGAAATCGTAATGAAATAAGGTACTCACATCCTAATCCTACACGCATAGGGCAGAGAATGGTTGGGGGAGATAATGAACAAGTGTTTAAAGGGGAATCAGTAATCTCTGAGTCTACAGGGACGCTGGGGCCATCGCTAAGGGGAAAGGCACCGATTTTCAGCGGGGAAAAGGTAATAGGTGTCGTTTCTGTCGGATACCTGCAAACAGATATTGAAAAAGAAGTATCAAAAATACAGAAAAAGATTTTTGTCGCTACATTCATTATTTTAATCGGTGGGCTGCTTGTCGCCCTTTTAATCTCATTAAATATTAAAAGGGCTATTTTTGGACTGGAACCAAAGGAAATTGCTTGGATGTATCAAGAAAAACATGCGATTCTTGAGTCCATTCATGAATCTATCATCGCGATTGATACAAATGGCAGGATCACGGTTGTGAATGAAACTGCTCATACGATTTTAAAGGTACCTATAAGCACCCTGCTTCGCGGAAAAAGAATTGAAGAGGTGCTGGAAAATACGCATCTCCTTGAGGTCGTTCATACAGGACAAGCTGAATACGACAAGGAAATTATCATATTTGGGGAAGTGTATTTAGCCAATCGCATTCCTATTTTTAATAATAAGGAAGAGGTTATAGGAGCTGTGGCGAGCTTTCGGAATAAGTCTGAGCTTGCCAATCTGCTAAAAGAATTATCCCATATTAAAACATATGCGGAAGGCTTGCGTGCTCAAACCCATGAATATTCCAACCGGCTTTATACCCTGCTAGGCCTGATACAGCTCGGTTCTTATAAAGAAGCGATTGATTTTATCTCCAAGGAAGTAGATGTAACCCAAGGGTTCATTCAATTTTTAATGAAGGAAGTCCCTGACCCAATTATTGCCGCATTTATTTTAGGAAAAGTCAGTTTAGCAAGCGAATTGAAAATTCAATTTACGATTGATCGAGAGAGCAGCTTTAGAGATCTACCACATGAAATTAACAGGGATTCGTTAATAACCATCATCGGCAACCTTGTTAATAATGCATTTGAAGCAGTAAGAGAGAATGAGAAGGAAGAAAAAAGGGTTTCGCTTTTTTTAACAGACCTTGGGAAAGAGTTGATTATTGAAGTAGAAGATAACGGAACAGGTATAGATGAAAATACAAACAGCCTGATATTTAAGGACGGCTTTACAACAAAGAACACAAGAAGTAATGCCGGAATTGGTTTAAGTTTAGTGCAAAAAGCGATTCATGAATTAGGGGGATCGATCACGTTTTCTTCGGATAGAGGAGTAGGGACGATTTTCACGGTGGCCATACCAAAAAGCAGGGGGGATTTGAATGAAGGGAAACCGAGAAATTGAAGTATTAATTGTGGAGGATGACTTACGGGTTGCGGAAATACAAAAGCGGTTTCTTGAACAGATCGAAGGCTTTCAAACCGTAGGGATTGCCGCGAGTAACCTAGAGGCGAAAACGTTAATTGAAATTATGCAGCCCGACTTGCTGTTGCTTGATGTATATTTCCCGGATATGAACGGACTAGACTTATTGAAAGAAACCAAGCAGCAAACGAAACAAATGGATGTGATTATGATTACAGCAACAAAAGAGATTCATAAAGTACAAGAAGCGATTAGTATCGGTGTTTTTGATTATATTATCAAACCCGTTGTTTTTGAACGATTCAAACAATCATTGCTACGATATAAGGATTATCATACAAATCTAGCTCAATTAGGGAAAGACAGTCTACATGTCACCCAGCAGCAGGTCGACAAACTATTGCGAAAAGAAATCGTTGGATTGCCTAATGAAAAAACCTACCTTCCTAAAGGTATTGATCCACTTACACTTGAAAAGGTATTGGAGGTTCTCAGTAGAGAGGTACGAGGCCTGACGGCAGAAATAGTTGCCAAAGAAATTGGCGTGAGTAGAACAACAGCAAGACGTTATTTAGAACATCTCGTCTCAGAAGAAAAAATAGAAGCCGACCTGGCATATGGAACAGTAGGACGCCCCGAACGGGTTTACCTGGTTCATACATAAGTTGAGAAAATAATAATATTATGTAAACTGGACAAACAGACATATTCCTTTACGTGAGATTTTTCTTTGTTTTAAATAATAGATTTATGTTTTAATTAATCTGAGACTTTTCAAGCATCCAAAATTATCAATGAACGGAGGTTAAAAATGCCGCCAATCGTTTCAGATTCCTATAAAGAAAAGAAAAAAAGGGAGATTCTCTCAAGTGCCCTAGCATGTTTTGCCAAGAAAGGATTCCAAGTAGCGACTATTGATGATATTGTCGAGCATTCTGGGATTAGTAAAGGAGCCATTTATAATTATTTTAAAAGTAAAGATGAAATATATTTAGAATTAATGGCCACGGATACAGAAGATTCATTTGAGCTATTAACGAAAGACCTGTCAACCTACAAATGTGCAATGGAAAAAATTCAATATTTATTTGATGTATACCTTTCTTTGGATGTGTTGGAGGAAGAAACCAATAGCAAAATCATCGTTCATAATGAATTTAAACTCTATGCTGCACGAAATATGGAAATAATGGACAAATTAACAGCTCGAAGACATCATTATCTTATCCAACTTTTTGTGGGGATCATCAAAGAAGGACAAGAATCAGGGGAATTCAAACAACAGCTTAACCCGGAAATGACAGCAAATCTTTTCTGGTCGATGATTGATGGAGTCACCATCCAATCCATCTATAACAACTACCCTTACAAAGAAGTACTGAATGAGCTGAAGCAACTATTTTTGGAAAAAGTGAAAGCATAGCGGACAAAAGGCAGGCACACAGGCTTGCCTTTTTGTATTTTTATTAGCCAACATAGATAAAATGAATTGACAATTTTTAGGGTTGAAAAATATAATAAAATAAACTGACTAGTCGTTTTAATAAAAAAAGAATACCCGTATCTTAAGAGCATGCGTAAACCGTTTAACGAGTAGAAGTAAAAAATACCGAAAAATATACTCAAAAAATTGATCTATATAAACTGACTGGTCACCTTTAATATGAAGGAGGGGAAGAAAATGACGATTAATCTCTTATTCTTTACAATTTCAATTAAAAAACGGAAGATAAGTCTTGAGGAAGCTGTTCAGGAAGAAATGATTGAAAAACTTTATGATAATAATAAAGAAAAGCAAATTTCAATCCATCGTTTAATGTGAATAATTTTTTTAGAAGCATATAATATCAGTAAAAAATTGTGACCCCGTATCTTTTTATCCTCATGAAACGTTTAAAGGGTAGAGAGTGCAAAAAGGAGTGGGAACGATGACACACAAGCTAAGCCCCAACAGCGCTGACATTTCACAACAAAATGATCGGCTGTGGAACGAATATTATCCAAAATTGCAGCGATATTGCCGGTTTCTAGCGCAAAACTCCTGGGATGGAGACGATATCGCCAATGAGACCTATCTTAAAGCCTTAAAATATCACCCGCATCAATTGAGCTCTGCCTTGTTAAATAAAATTGCCTATCATCATTGGGTTGATCAGCTGCGAAAAAGAAAAAATGAGAAAATTGAAGCTGATTTTGATCAGCCAATTCATGAAATGACGAAACAGCTGGATGAGATGACCCATGCAGTTGAACTGCTGCTAAAGCAATTTACCCCAAAGCAAGCTGTCATTTTTATGCTAAAAGAGGCCTTTCAATATCAGTTGAAGGAAATAGCAGATTTGTTACTCTCAACAGAAATGGCGGTAAAAGCCAGTCTTCATCGAGCGAAAAAGCGTCTGGAAAAAGATGATCCATCCTTTTCAGTCGAATCATTTTGGGATGAGGAAGAAAAGGAGCGACTTACGAGCATTTTTTATGAAGCCTTGAAAAATCAAGACCCAACCGAGCTGATTCAATCCATTCCTTCTATTACGAGCATAAATGAAGTCCCTAAGCCCATTTCAAGGAATTTACAATCCATTCATATTTCCACTCCTTCAAGCACTCTCTGTATGGCGGCATAGCCAAAAATACGCTTCAAGGAGGATTCATTAATGAGTACCATTCCATATGTAATCGAACAATCTAACCGTGGGGAACGTTCCTATGATATTTATTCACGACTGTTAAAGGACAGAATTATTATCATCGGCGATGAAATAAATGACCACACGGCCAATAGTGTTGTGGCCCAATTATTATTTTTAGCAGCAGATGCCCCCGATAAGGAAATTTCGCTCTATATTAATAGCCCAGGCGGTTCCACTTCAGCAGGGTTCGCTATTTTCGATACGATGCAATACATTAAGCCGGACATTCGAACGATTTGCACCGGTATGGCAGCATCATTTGGAGCCATGTTACTTCTTGCCGGGACGAAGGGAAAACGGTACGCACTGCCAAATAGTGAAATCATGATCCATCAGCCATTGGGCGGTGCACGAGGCCAGGCAACAGAAATCGAAATATCTGCGCGGCGTATCCTAAAGTTAAAAGAACATATTAATCAAATTATTTCAAAACGCACTGGCCAGCCGGTAGAAAAGGTAGCAAACGATACGGAGCGCGACTTCTTTATGAGTGCGGAAGAAGCAAAAGAGTACGGGATTATCGATGAAATACTATATCCAAAAATCTAAATCAAAAACGAGGAAGGCGGTCTCAAGCTGCCTTCCTCGTTTTTCGATTTCCCACTTTAAAAAACAATCGTAACAGCGGTGGAACTGCAAAGTAGATAAAAAAGAGCCTAAATATTTGGTACCCGGTCACCATCGATAAATCAGCGTGGACTTCATGGGCAAGAATCGCCATCTGATCCATTCCACCCGGTGCAAGGCTTAATAAACTTGTGGAAGGAGAAATATCATAAAAATGAACAAGTAACAAACCCAGACCCACTGATCCTACAATCATGAGTAATCCACTAAGCAGTGCGAGGGTAATCATTTTTGCTTTATGCTCAAGCTTTTCAGGCTTCAATAATAAACCAATGTATCCACCAATCATAAATTGAGATACGTCCAAAATCGGGGCTGTAAGTGCAGGTCCATGCAGCCCTAAAATAGAGGCTAACGCAGTCCCCGCGATAGGACCTAACATAAACGGAGTAGGAAATTTCAATTTTTTTGCAAGAAAAGCGCAGATCACACAGATTAAGGCAAACAAAATGAGATTGGGAAAAAGTGGGACAGTGGATTGTACCGTCTTTTCTACTAAATCCGAAGTCGAAGGAGCAGATGAATGATTAAAAAGCGGTCCCAAAATGAGAAATGGGACGAAGAAAATAATCATCATTAATCTGGCTACTTGCAGGAACGTTACTGTGGTAATGTCGATTCCTTTCATTTCTTCAGCAAAAATAATCATTTGTGAAAGTCCTCCAGGAATACTGCCTGTAAGGACTGTTGGATAATCTACTCCGGTAAGCTTGGAAACAACCCAGGCAATTCCGGCACAAAAACAAACAAGTAAAACAGTCATTAACAGCATGGATGGCAATTTCACTGTTATTTGCTGGAGAGCTTCTTTCGTGAATGATAAGCCAATGGAATATCCAACGATGATTAATCCTGTATCACGAATGTATGCAGGCCAATAATAGTGAATTTTTCCAAATCTACTGCCAATTAAAACAGCTGCCATTGGCCCAAGTAACCACGGAATCGGTGTATGAAGTGCGGAGAACACAAGGCCGCCAATGAAGGCCGTTAACACAGTTACTGAAAAACGAAGTGCTTTGTTTTCATGTTTTTTTGAAAAATCAATCAAGGGAAACCCTTCTGTCTATAGAATTTTTAATTAAATCAACAAACTTTTCCATCAACTATCCCCAACATATTTAAAAATGGTTATTTACATTCATTCCATTATTTTATCATATGACAAGTCCTAGCTTACAGTCTTGTGCCTTAGTGAGGTCATTTTTTTGGACGAAAAATAAATTGCGGACAGTATCCATTTTTTTGCGTGATTATTGTATTTAAATGCCTTTATAATATTTACAAAAAGGATGGAGGTCATCATGAAAATATTCATTTTTCTTATTTTGATAATGGCATCGGGGTGGATTTATCTGCTTTTGGAGGCTCATTCAAACATATGGGGCTTGCAGGTATAGAAAATAGGGTTATTAGTTTGGAAGGGAGAGTAGAACTAAAATCTGCTCTACAAAAAGGATTTCATGTGGATATTTATATCCCAATAACTCCAGTACAAAAAGGTGATTACGATGGAAATATTATTGGTGGATGATCATAGATCAGTCGTAGAAGGAACAAAAAAACTAAATGTTAATTCTCGGGTTGAAGCCATCAAAAAAGCGAAAGGCCTGGGGATTTTGCCAACGGAAGATTTATATTAGTAATAAAAAGGTCGGAGTAAACCGGCCTTTTTTGATGGGCAAATTGCGTATGCTCCGCAATTTTTTGCGGGAATAACTTCATTTTTTGCGCGTAACGAAGTCTTAATCTGAAATATGATGGTTTCATACTAATGAAGGGATGGATGAAGAAAAATGAATGTTCAACTATTACAGTGGGGATTATTCTTCTTTATGATTGGAATTTATTGAAAAAAAACCTTAACACCTGGTGTTAAGGTTTATTTTTTGAAATCAAGCGGCTGCAAACTGATTCGGCAGCACCCCAAAATTCTGCGGGAGTTCACTAAAAGTCTGCGGATTGCGGGGAATGGAACCGCCGTAGAATGAAATCATGCAATACAAAAGAGAGGCCTTAGCCGGAAAAAGTACTCAGTTCATTTTGAAAAATATGGAGGTTATTAATATGATTACAATTCAAGATGTTTCAAAGGTTTATTCGTTAGAATCAGGAGATTTTTTTGCTTTAAAAAATAACAACATTCACATTAATAAAGGGGAATTCGTTGCCATCATGGGTCCGAGCGGTTCCGGAAAAAGTACCCTTCTGCAGTTAATCGGAGGACTTGACTTGCCGACCTCCGGCCAATTGAACGTGGATGGTACTCAATTGAACCATCTTAATGAAAAGGAAAGAACGTTATTCCGCCGGAGGAAAGTAGGGTTTGTATTTCAAAACTATCAACTCCTTCCGATGATGACTGTTACAGAGAATATCGCACTCTCGCTATCTGCAAATAAAGCTTCTAAGTCAGACATAAACTCACGCGTTCACCAATTGTTGGAGGATGTGAACCTTGGTGGGAAAGAAACACAATTCCCTTCACAGCTAAGCGGTGGGCAGCAGCAGCGGGTCGCCATTGCCAGGGCACTTGCGATGAAGCCGCAGTTGATTTTAGCTGACGAGCCGACAGGGAATTTGGATCAGAAAAATGGGGAAGATATTTTGGCACTTCTCTCAAAATTAAATAAAGAAGAGCAAATCACCGTTGTAATGGTCACGCATGATCAGCAGGCGGCAGCAGCTGCTAATCGGATTATCGTGATCCGAGACGGAGAAATTGTAAATGACCTAAAAAAAGGAGTGAACGGAAATGAATCTTTGGCTAGTAGCCTGGCGTAACCTTATGCGCAGAAAGATTCGCAGCTTTCTGACGATCATGTCGATTGTTATCGGAGTAGCATCGACATTTGCCGTAATTGCCGCAGTCGATTCTGCCGAGAAAGCCTTTCCGGTCTATTTAAAATCGGCATTTGGAAAAGCAGATTTTAATTTGAATGGCACCGAGGCATATTTTTCAGAAGACGTTTATAAGAAAGTAGAAAAATTGGATCAGTCAGAGTCAATCGCAATTTTGAAGAAAAATACAAAGCTGAAGATGGAAGTTGATGGGATAACCTCCATTCAAAAAAGAGTCGACCTTAGCGGATACAGCGACCTTGATACACCGGTTACTGATTTCAAGGTGGTAAAAGGGAATCTAACCGCTGGCGGTGCCGTGATTACGGACCGGACGGCAAAGGTATGGAAAAAGGATGTCGGTGATACCATTTCCTTCGATACTGACAATGGCATGCAACGGATCAAAATAACGGCAATCGTCAAATATACCGTCGAACTCATGGGACCTAGCAGCTGGAGTATGGCGAACTATCACCCATGGTCAGTTGCGGTGCCGTTAAGGGTTGTCCAGGATTGGTACGGATTAACTGGAAAAATCCAAAACATACAGGTGAAAGCGATCAATGGGGCAAGTATTAATCAGGTAGAAAAAGAATTAGACCAATTTGTGAAACAGGTTGACGGAGTCTATATGCAACCAGTCGTCATCGATTTCGATGCGCAATTCAAAACATTGGATTCTTTCTTTCTAGCACTTTATATTGCTGGGTTTCTAGGAATTGCTCTTAGTGCGTTTATTATTTTTAATTCTATGTACGTCAGTATGAAAGAGCGCAAGAACGAATTTGCCGTGCTCAAGACAATTGGCTACACCCCTTCGCAAATTCAAGGGATGGTGATGTTTGAGGTCATTTTATTATCTATCATCGGAACGGCCACAGGGCTATTGATAGGTTATGGACTTGGTTTTGGGTTAAAATCTCTCATTTTCATGATTTACAGCATCCATGACGACAGCGGTATGGTGCTGGCAAAAGGAGTGATCATCTCGTTACTTGCCGGTTTGTTCGTTCCAGTCTTCGCTTCTTTACACCCAATCCGTCAAGTAGGGAGGGTCAGTGTCATTGAAGTGTTAAAGGAAAATAGGGCAGCCTCATTTAAATCAAAAAAGTGGCTTGGAATAATCGGAGTACTACTCATTGCATCCGGATTTTTTATCAAAAGTTTACTCTTGGTCGTTCCATTAATGATTGGGATTGCCCTCGTGTTTCCCTATTTGTTTAAACTATTTGATTTCATATTAAAAGTTATTTATAAAATACTTTTCGGATTTACTGGCGAAATGGCGACACGGAATCTAAATCGACATATTGGCCGAACGTCCATGACCTCTGTGATTCTCTGTTTGGGTATCGCCATGATCGTTTTAATGAGCTCACTGAATTCCGCTCTTTTGCAGACATATGAAAGGATTATCTATTCCTCTTACGGGGGAAATTTGGATATCATGTTCCATCATATTGAAAAAGAGGATTTGAGCAAGCTGAAAAATACGGAAGGTGTTGCAGATGCAACAACCTATTCCTTGCAAGCTGTTGTGTGGGATCATCAGGATAAAAAACGCCAGCTCCCTGTTTTTGGGGTTGGAGAGAAATGGATTGATCACTTCCCGCTGTTTACTACCACAGGTAAGGCACCAAGTGAATTAATCAAGAACCTAAACAAAGATGAAGTCATTCTCGATAAAATTTCTTATGGGGTTTGGGGAGGGAAGATTGGTGAGACCATTACGCTCCAAACACTCGAAGGAGCTAAGCCTTTTAAAGTAGCAGCAGTTGTAGATACGATGAAAAACAGCGGTTATGGAGCTTTTATGAAGGAAGAGAATTTTAAGGAGTATTTTGGAATTAAATATGAACGCAATGCCCTTGTGCTCAAAAGTGAGAATGTGAGTCCGCTGCAACTAAGAGAAAATATTTTTGCACAATTTGGTGAACGGATTGAGTCCATGTTTGGACCGGAAGATTGGGTCTCGGTCATTGGTGCAACGTATACAGGGTCTTTCTCGATTATTAACGGGTTAATCATTCTATCCATCATTGTTTCTGGTATAGGGATTACCAATACTCTACTAATCAGTATTATGGAACGGATTCGCGAGATAGCGATGATGCGGGCAGTTGGTGTCACCCGCCGGCAAATCGTCGGGATGATTTTACTAGAAGGGTTCGGCATTGGGCTTGCTGCGACGGTCATCGGTACATTGTTTGGCATTCTGTTAATCTACATTACTTCTACCTTTATGGAAGTCAATTCGTTAACCTTTGATTTCGGCGTTTCATGGCTGATTCTTCTCTTTACGAGCTTGTTTGGCATTATGGTTAGCTTGGTTTCTAGCTTTGCGCCTGCCTCAAGAGCGGCTAAGACGCAGTTAAGTGAGGCCTTAAGGTATGAGTAGGTTGCTTTTTGACCGACAATGGGAAAAAGAAGCTCGGCGGTCACAAAAAAAGGATTATTGTGACCGTTATGATGAAAAAAGGAACTCGACGGTAACAAAAAACGTTTATCGTGACCGTTGAGAGGAAGAAGGAGCATCGACGGTCACAATTCGGGTTATGTTCAACTTGATATATCTTAGGAGTGATAATGATGAAAAAATGGGCAATTGCCGGAATCCTATATGTTACCGTCGTAATATTAGGATTTCAGGCTTATGATACATGGATTGCTAAGGATAAAAGTACAGCTGCTCAGACAGACAGCCACGGTGATAACATGGAAATGGGTGGAAACAAAAATAACCAAGAAGTGAGCGGGGGGCATCAAAAGGGAGAAACTGGTAGTCATCAGGGGGAAGATAATGGAGGCGGTCATGCACATGAGAACACATCTGGAAACCACGATGGCAGTGAGGTCAATACTTTTGTAAAAATTGATAAAAGTAACATAAAGATTTACTTAAAAGATAAGGCTGGAAACCCGATTGATGAGCTGGAAGTTAACCATGAAAAGGAACTACATCTCATTATCGTGGAAGAACAACTACAGAAATATTACCATGTGCATCCGGCACGAATAGGAAAAGGGGAATTTACCATTGAAAATATCCTTCCTGACGGATTTTATAAGGCGTTTATTGATATTAAACCAAAAAATTTCGCTTACAAAGTGGAACCAGTTCCCTTTATCGTAGGCAATCCGAATGCTGCAATACACGGCCATGAGCTTGTGCCAGACACTAATTTTAGCAAAATGGTTGATGGAGAAACGGTAACATTAAATGTAAGTTCATTTAAATCGGGCGAACCCGTAACGTTATCATTTGATTTAGATCAAACGAATTTGACCCCATATTTAGGTGCAATGGGGCATGTCGTGATTCTTGACGAATATGGTAAAGAGTTTCTACATGTTCATCCATCAAATGAAAATGAGCCAATTTTTGAAACATCGTTCGATAAGCCTGGGATCTACAAAATTTGGGCTGAGTTTAAACAAAATGGCACAGTAAGGGCGTTCCCATTCGTTATTGAAATAAAAGAATAAAAACAATTTAAAGGGAGTGGACGTATATCAAAAAGCGTAATGTTCTAACAACTGGGGGCGTTTCAGCGGGTATTGATATGTCGATCTATCTAGTAGCTAAATTGTTAGGAGAAGAAACTGCTAAAACGACAGCTGCTACATTGGTATATCCATACTATAATAGTGAGCTGCATCTGAAATCGGTTTAGTCACTAAACCTCTTTACAAAGCAGTAATATTACATTAAGAAACCGCTTTTAAGCGGTTTTTTTCCACAATTTAAAAATCTGGCAGCTGTCAGGGGATCCATGCGGATTATTCGGGGAAACATCCTCTGAGTTTATTGGCAGGAACTCATACGACAGAGGAAGAAACAACAATCCGCAAAGATTACGAGAAAACGCCTCAAAGTTTAAGAGGAATCCCCGCAAAAAGAAAAATCCTTACTCGATTCCACAATAAAAATGCATGATTCACGCAAGAATTTTTCGGTTCAGCCCTTTGCATTATCGTGTAAACTCAATACAAAGGGAAATTTTTCATAAATAATGATGATGTGGTGATAGGATGGAAAAGACAAGTAATTTACAGTGGATCTTTGAGACGATAACGAACCATACATTGGATATCATTGCAATTATTGACCAAAATCGAAAGGTGCGTTTTACGACACCATTATTTTTTGAATTGTTTGGTGTTAGTCCTGAAGACTTGCCAAAATTGGACCCATTCGATCGGGTACATCCTGATGACCGGGAATGGCTAATGGGTAGACATAGGAGAGTAATCGCAACCGGGCAAAAATCCTCCAGCGAATATAGGGTAATTGATAAGGATGGAGAAATCCGACATTTGGAATGCAAAACAACCCCGATCCCTGACACCGAAGACAATCTTACTGTCGTGGCAATTAGAGATATAACCGAAAGGAAGAAGATGGAGAATGAGCTACAGCAGAGGAAAAATCGCTATGAAGTACTTCAAAAAAGCCTAAAAAGTTTTTCTCAAGATCTTCAAGTAGTTATGAAGCTTGCTGACCTTGAAGAGAGATTGCTTAAAGAGGTAAGAACCATCATAACAGGGTCAGAACCTGAAATGATCATTTTGAATCAGGAAACTAAAAGTCGTTTTCCTGAGCTCGAACTCTCATTACCAATGGGGAAAATGGAGCAAGTGGGTAACAAGATTTTCATTAAGGTCGGTGAACGTAAAGGTAGTCCCTATATTCTTTCTCTTGATGGTTCTTCGATTCATGAAACGATGGACTCGATCTGGCTAGAAACGCTTGTGTGTTATACCGTTATGGTGTTTGAGAACTTACATGTCATTGAGAATCTAATGAACCAATTGGAAGCGGCCTTGCAAAGCAATGAAACACCGCAGTGGGTTCTAAGGCTATTGTTTAATTTGCAGGAACAACAGCGGCTGAATTTATCCAGCGATTTGCATGACACGGTATTACAGGAGCAAATCGATTTATACAGAAGGCTCGAGGCACTCCTTCATCGAAATGAAATCGACCAGGGTATTAAGAACCAGCTCAAAGGGATTGAACAAGGATTGCTGGACACGATTCACCAAATTAGGATGACGTGCAATGAACTGCGGCCTCCACTGCTTAGAGAGCTGGGACTTGAACGGGCATTAGAAAATTTATTTGAACACACCCAGGTTTCATCCACTTTTAAAATTGCTTTTCATACAGAAAATACAGCAAGCCTTTCATTAAATGAAGAACTGACAATCGGGATTTATCGGATTGTCCAAGAATTATTGAACAATGCAGCGAAACATTCAAAGGCATCGATGTTGCATTTTAAGATTAGGAAACAGGATACATTACGACTTGAATACTCTGATGATGGTGTGGGTTTCGAGGCTCTCAAGTTGAGTCCCTCCTTTACCAACATGGGCCTATCAAGTATGAGACAGAGAGTCCAAAGTCTTAACGGCCGCATTGAGTTTTATACACATCCGAATCGCGGCTTGAAGGTTATGATTGATTTTCCGATTATGGGCTTTTAAACAAGAAGAGGTGTTAAGGATGATTAAGATATTAATTGTGGATGACCACTTATCCATTATTGAAGGAACAAAAATGCTTTTAGAGCAAGAGCCGGATTTTAAAATAACAGTAGAAAATAGTTCGTTAAAAGCCTTGGATCAGATCAAGCTAAATCACTATGATGTATTGCTTTTTGACTTGTATATGCCGCATCTTAACGGACTTGAACTTTCAAAACAGGCTTTAGCCTACAACCCGGATTTAATTATTTTAATATACACAGGTTTTGATATTAAACCACATTTTAATTTATTGGTGGAAGCAGGCGTCTCCGGCTTCTTGTCGAAAACGTCTTCGAGAGATGAGCTGGTTGCCGGGATACGATGTTCACTAAGGCAGCAGGTCGTTTTGCCCCTGTCGTTGGTAAGAGAATTGAGGAGACCTGGCATTATTGCTGGCGGTAATAATTCCCAAGAAAAAGTGATTTTGTCAGCATTGGAAGAGGATATTCTTTCAGAGCTAGCGAAAGGTAAAAGCACTAGAGAAATTGCTTTAACCTTATCGATGAGCCAGCGGTCGCTGGAATACAATTTAACTTCGCTATATCAAAAGTTTGGTGTGAGAACGAGGGTCGATACCATTCAAAAGGCAAAACAACTGGGATTGATTCCCGAGGAAGAATTGAAATAGAAATTGAAAAATCCGCTAATTGGCGGATTTTTTTTATGGAAAAGGGCCGGAGCAGCACAAAAGCGGATCAATAGTTCTGAGTTGAGTGGAACATTCGGAACCCTGCAAAAAGCTTTCGGAATGACCCGAAATCTATGCGGGGTTGATACACAAAGTATGCGGATTGTCAGGATGCTAAACACCGTAAAATGAAATCATCTTAGAAATCGCACTCTGAAAAGTATTTACTGTCGGGTAACCACTGTTTACTGGCGAACAGCCCACTTTTCATGCGAATCCACAAAGTTATATTGGGAAAGGAGTTTAGTAGAATGAATGATTTTAAGTTATTTTTACCATATGTGAAACAAGTAAGCAGATTGTATCTGATTGGATTTGTTGGCAGCCTATTTCGGTTCCTAATTCCACTTTTTGTTCCGCTGATCTTAAAATACATTTTTGATCATCTTCTTCAAAATGAGTCATTGTCTCGTTCCGAAATGCTTGAACAACTATTCTATATTGCTGTATGTATGCTCGCAGTCTTTATCTTTATTCGAACACCGATGGAGTATGTGAGGCAATTTTGTATTCACAAAGCCAATAACCAGATCATCAAAAGGCTTCGAAAAGATGCTTTTAAAAAAGTTCACTCATTGGATGCTAAGTATTTTGTCGATAACAAAAGCGGGGAAATTGGCACACGCTTTTTCGATGATATTGAAAAGATAAAAGGTTTCTTGACAGCTGTTTTCGGAAACATCTGGATTGAAATGATTGTGCTTTTGTTTGTCGTTGCGGTTATGATGACGCTGAATGTTAAATTGACCATCCTTTCTGTAGTGCTAGTTGGATTTCAATTTATGCTGGCTCATATTCTTTCAAAGCGGTTTAAAAAATCAACCCGTAACATGATGCGGTATCGTTCCGTAATGAGCGGGTTTATTTTTGAAAAAATACAAGGTGCATTTTTATCGAAATTATTTGCTGCTGAAAAGCGCGACAAACAAGAATTGGATCAGCACTTAACGCATTTCGACACATTAACAGATCAGCACGCTAAAATAAATGCAGTGATGCTAGCGTTAGTTAACGTTCTTTCTGATATGACACCATTTATTGTTGCAATCGTTGCAAGTCTATTTGTCATCGATGGCAGTATAACAGTCGGCAGTTTAATCGCGTTCTTTGCCTATGTGGATAAAATGCGGAGTCCTGTAGCTGCTTTAGTCAATGCTTACCCTGCGATCATGGAAGGAAATGTGGCCCTAAAAAGGATATTTGAGTTCCTCTCTACACCTGCTACAATTATTGAAAAAACGAACCCGGTTGACTTAACCCGGTTTGATCATTCGATTCAGTTCAATAAAGTATCGTTTTCTTATGATGGAAAAAACAACATTATTAACAACCTTTCAATGACGCTAGAAAAAGGGAAGACATACGCCTTTGTTGGAGAGAGCGGGGGCGGTAAGAGCACTATTTTACAGCTGTTGACTAGAATGTATGATGTAAATGACGGTATAGTTTTAATCGATGGTATGAATATTCAAGACTTTTCTTTATCTAGTTTAAGGGATCATATGGGAATCGTTACACAGGATAATTTTTTATATAGCTCGTCAATTAAAGACAATATTAAAATGGCAAAGCTTGATGCCACAGATGATGAGATCATTTCTGCCGCTCGAAAAGCCTTTGCGCATGGATTTATTTCCATGTTGCCGAAAGGATATGACACAGAAATAGGAGAACGAGGGATTAAACTTTCTGGTGGCCAAAAACAACGGATTTCACTTGCACGTGTATTTTTAAAAAATCCCTCTATTATTATACTGGATGAAGCCACAAGTGCACTTGATAATGAAAGTGAACAGCTTGTTCAAGAGTCAATTCAACACTTTGACAAGGAAAAGACCATCATTATGATTGCTCATCGGCTTTCAACCATTTTACATGCTGATACGATATTTGTTGTGAAAAACGGAGAAATCATGGAAAGTGGAAACCACGAAAACTTACTAAACATAAACGGTTATTATAAGGAATTATTTACAAGACAAAATACTAAGAGAGATTCTGTCACTGTGCTGCCCTATGCATCAAAGACAAATGGATTTATCACACATCAGCACGTAAACTAGGTTTACCCATAAGATTTTCAATCGTAAAAAAGAGAAAGCAAGATTAAAACTTTTGCTTTCTCTGAAATTAATTTTATCTATAAATAACAAAAGAGCATCCGCATCGACTGCTCATGATTAATTCTTGGTATTTAGGCGTCCGGCCTGCTCTTAATCATCGCTGCTTTCATGCTGGTCCTGCTCAGCATTCAATTCCTCTGGAGGATTAAAACCAAATGGTCCTCTTGGCATTTGCTCTACGCGAAAAATTGCCACAATAACCTCAATTCGTATGGCTACAAGTCTTGGACGAATTCGGCCCCTGCTTTCCAATACAAGAACATCATTACCAACCTCAAGAAGCCTTCCAGTAAAATTACCTTGAAGAGTAACAAGCTCCACTTCTTTCTTTAATAACTCATGGGCAATTTGATGAAAATTTAATTCCGTCATTGTCATCATCTCCTTCACATTACAGTAAATGCAGATTAGGCAAAATGGCATCAAGTTTTTAAAAAATTTTTCAAAAATAACTAAGCTAAGAAGGTAGATAATATTTCACTCGTATTAAATTATTACAAACCGCATAAAATGAACAGGCTAGTTATTGACGTTCATACAATTCCATTAAATGAATGTAATTAAATGATTATTCGACAATATTTGGGGTAAATACAATTTATAATGCCCTTAAGTCTAACGATTGGAGGGTTCAGATGATGAATCATTTACAACAGAATGAGGTTCAACAAAAAAGACATCTTCTAATTGATGAGCTCATTAAATCCGGCATTTATAAAATAAATAACAAGCACCTTTATGAATGGACTTTAAGCGATTTAGAGGAAGAATATAAAGATATTGAAAAACAAGTGGAAGGTAAGGATCTTGCTCCGATTTCCATGGATAGTGAGTGGGATTCCTTTTTGAATACTTAGTAAATGAGAGTAAAAGATACTTAAAAATATGAAGATGCAAGTGTAAAAAGCAGTTATTATGCTGCTTTTTTCTATGCGAATTTACCTAGAATGTCCGGCATTATTCGATACTAGGACAAGCTTAAAAAAGGTGCAAATGATAATTTTTTAAATTTTTCATTTTCTTATTTACTTAAAACCTATTGGTATGGTAGGATTAATTTCAATAAATATTATAAATTCTTATCAAGAGTGGCTAAGGGACTGGCCCGATGAAGCATGGCAACCTGCATTGTAAGGTGCTAACTCCAGCAAAATGACTTTCATTTTGAGCGATAAGGTGTATACAGAAATGTGACGCCTTTCCCGATTGGAAGGACGTCTTTTTCATGAAAGGGGGACGAATCAACTGAAAGCTGATGAAAGAGAAGAACTCATTGCGCATTTAGAGAAGATGCTGGAAACGTTAAAATTTGGATCGATCACGCTTGTGGTCCAGGATGGAAAAATTGTGCAACTTGAGAAAAATGAAAAGGTTCGTCTTCAACAAAATAAAAATCGCTGACTAGACAAACTAGAGGCGGTCTTCACTTTATTAAGTGGAAGACTGCCTTTTTTTCTTGGAAAAAAGGAGGCTTGGAGCCATGACAACTGCTATTACGTTTAATAATTGGAGACAAATTTCAGGTGATTTTCAAATTGAAGATGAAACAAAGGGTGCTCGTTCCGTTTTAGAGTGGGTATACCATTCTTATCCTGATGAGGAAATTGTTTATGCATCAAGTTTCGGGGCCGAAGCAATTGTGTTAATTGACCTAATCCAGCAAGTGAAGCCAGATGCCCAGATTGTTTTTTTAGATACTGGCTTACACTTCCCGGAAACGTATGAGGTGATTGATAAGATTGAAGCCCGCTTTCCGACTCTGAGGATTGAGCGCAAACAGCCAAAGGTAAGTTTAGATGAACAGGCGGCGGAGTACGGGTCAGCCTTATGGAAAAGAGATCCGAACCAATGCTGCCAAATCCGCAAGGTCATTCCCTTGAAGGAGACATTGACAGCAAAACAAGCGTGGATCTCGGGGCTTCGCAGGGAACAGTCACCAACAAGGGCAGAAACTGAATTCATAAATAAGGATGAAAAATTCGAGAATATCAAAATTTGTCCTTTGATTCATTGGACTTGGGATGATGTTTGGGACTACATCAGGGAAAAAGACCTCCCGTACAACACCCTGCACGACCATCAATACCCAAGTATCGGCTGCTTTCCATGTACACAACCTGCCGGGTCGGATGGTGACTCACGTGCCGGCCGCTGGGCGGGAAGTGGGAAGACGGAATGTGGTTTGCATACCCGCTGAGGTGAATCTTAACTAGTGGGGCTTTGCTGATGAAAGTTGAATCAAACAGTCAGTTCCCCACTGATGCGGGATAAAGGAGGCTTTTCTTTTGCTCACAATTATTGCATTAACAATTGGATTATTTTTCGCCATAAATATTGGTGCCAGTGGCGCGGCGGCTTCGATGGGTATAGCCTACGGATCTGGAGTTGTGAAAAAGCGGCTGGCCCTCCTGTTGTGTAGTATCGCTGTATTCTTTGGAGCTTGGCTCGGCGGCGGTGAAGTTGTCAAAACAATTGGCAGCGGGATTGTCCCGAATCACACCTTTACCGTTCCAATTGCCCTAATCGTTTTGTCGTCAGCTGCATTATCCTTATTTTTGGCCAATATCTTTGGCATCCCGCTCTCCACAAGTGAAGTGGCAGTTGGTTCTGTCGTCGGCGCCGGGATTGTGTACCAGTCGGTATTTGTCAGCAAGCTTGTCTGGATCATGTTTTTTTGGCTGCTTACACCGTTTGCCGCATTCGTTATCGCCATCGGTGCTTCCTATATTTTGAAAAATAAAAGGCTTAAAAAATGGATGGAGGCTCCAAAAGCTGTTCCTGTTCTATCTTTGCTGGTCGTTTTTATGGGGCTGTTTGAAGCCTTTTCGGCCGGGATGAACAATGTAGCGAATGCTGTCGGACCGCTAGTCGGCGCCAAAATCCTCTCTACCGGAACCGGCATTTTCTGGGGTGGCTTATTCGTCGCAGGCGGGGCATTACTGCTTGGGCAGCGCGTCCTTGAAACAAACGGAAAAAAAATAACGGCGCTGAAGCTGGAAGAGGGCTGCGTGATCTCAGGAACAGGCGCTACCATCGTGACAGTGGCATCTGTATTCGGGATCCCTGTCCCGCTGACTCAAATCACGACCTCATCCATTATTGGAATGGGCTTCGCGAAGCACGGCAGATCCGTTTTGAAAAAAGACATCGTCGTCCAGCTGCTTACCGTTTGGATCGTATCACCTGTCCTGTCGATGGTGCTGTCATACACCCTCATTCAATTGATCATCGAGCATAATTTTTACCCGATCATCGCTATGGTTGGTGTGCTGATTTCCGTCATCGGTGTGTTGTCATTGATGAAGCGGCAAAAGCCCGCGATAACAGTGCATCAGGAGGTTGTGAAGGATTAAGGGGAGAATGGGCCGCGTGGATGCGCTGATTGGAGTGGATTATGCGCTGATTGAAGCGTGTTATCCGCTGATTGAAACGTGTTATCCGCCGATTGGAGTGGATTATGCGCTGATTGGAGTGGATATCGCTGATTAGAACGTGTTATGCGCTGATTGGAGTGTATTATCCGCCAATAACAGCATTTTAAAACATTAATTATTGAAAGGATTTGAAGAAAATATGTCATTTTTACCTAAACCTCATGGAGGAAAATTAATTCAAGCTTATAACCCAAACTATGACCTTTCCCTAATTGAAAAAGAACTTGAAATTGATGCAATCGCCTTGAGTGACCTTGAACTCATAGGAGTAGGACTGTTCAGTCCGCTAACAGGGTTCCTCGGAAAAGCTGATTACGAATCCGTCGTCACTAACATGCGCTTAGCTGACAACACGATCTGGTCGATTCCTGTGACACTTCCTGTCTCCTATCAAACCGCAGCAACCCTAACTGAGGGCCAAGAAATCAAGTTAGTTTTTCAAAAAGAGGTTTATGGTGTTATTAAGGTATCTGAATGGTACGAACCGAATATAGATAAGGAAGCAATTGAGGTTTACAGAACACCAGAGCTTGCCCATCCGGGAGTTAAGCGACTTTATGAAAGAGGTCCGGTCTATGTTGCTGGTGAAGTAACATTAGTTAAAAAACCGAAAAAAGGAGTATTCAGCGATGTATGGCTAGAGCCGAAGGAAACTCGAGCACTATTTGAAGAAAAGGGCTGGAAAACGGTCGTTGGCTTCCAAACGCGGAATCCGATCCACCGGGCCCATGAATACATTCAAAAAGCTGCATTAGAAACGGTTGATGGATTATTTGTCAATCCGCTTGTTGGAGAAACAAAGTCTGATGACATACCTGCCGATGTCCGCTTGAAAAGCTACAGGGTTTTGCTAGAAAACTACTATCCTAGCAATCGAGTACAGCTTGGTGTCTATCCTGCAGCAATGCGGTACGCTGGTCCAAGAGAAGCTATTTTTCATGCCATCGCCCGGAAAAACTTTGGCTGCACCCATTTCATCGTTGGACGCGACCATGCAGGTGTCGGCAATTATTATGGAACCTATGATGCACAGCTCATTTTTAGTGAATTTCCTGAAGGGGAGCTTGGCATTAAGCCACTATTCTTTGAACACAGCTTTTACTGCAATAAATGTGAAGGAATGGCTTCCGATAAAACATGCCCGCATAGCAACGAAGACAGGGTGATCCTATCGGGAACAAAAGTAAGGGAATTGCTTCGCTCCGGCACACTTCCTCCGTCTACATTCAGCCGGAAAGAGGTAGTAGAAGTGCTGATTGAGGGATTAAAAGAAAGCGCAACAGTTTAAGGGGGAAACGAACATGTCTAAAGCAACGAATATTACCTGGCACGAAGCAGCTGTTACGAAGTCCAACCGGCGTGTTCAAAATGGTCATGGCAGCTGTGTCCTGTGGTTTACCGGGCTGTCAGGCTCCGGAAAATCGACGATTGCCAACGCTGTTTCCAGTGAATTGTACCGCCATGGCATCAATGAATATGTCCTCGATGGTGATAATATCCGTCACGGTCTTAACCGTGACCTCGGGTTTTCGGATCATGACCGGACTGAAAATATTAGGAGGATTGGCGAAGTAGCGAAACTGTTTGTCGATAGCGGTACAGTTGTAACAACCGCTTTTATTTCCCCATTCCGCTCGGACAGGGACCAGGTTCGTGTCCTTTTTGAAAAAGATGAGTTTATTGAGGTTTACGTAAAGTGTCCGTTGGATGAATGCGAACGCCGTGATCCAAAACAGCTTTATGTTAAGGCGCGGCGCGGTGAAATTAAGGATTTTACAGGAATTGATTCCCCATATGAGGAACCTGAGCATCCGGAAATCACAATCCGTTCTGACCTTTTGACAGTAGAAGAAGCAGTAGAACAAATTTTTCAATATATGCAAGAAAAAAACATTATCTAGCTGTGAAAGGATGAGTGGCCATGGTTGGCAAGGTTTTTTTAGTGGGTGCGGGTCCCGGTGATCCAGATTTAATTACAGTAAAAGGATTGCGCTGCCTGCAGCAAGCCGATGTCATCCTATATGATCGGCTGGTTAATCCTGAACTGCTGCATTATGCAAAAGAAGGGGCACAGCTGGTGTATTGCGGCAAGCTCCCGCATTACCATACGATGAAGCAAGAGACCATAAATCACTTTTTGGTAAAATACGCTAAAAAGGGGTATCAGGTCGTTCGTTTAAAAGGAGGAGATCCTTTTGTATTCGGACGCGGCGGAGAAGAGGCGGAGGAATGCGTCCGAAACGATGTGCCATTTGAAATTGTCCCGGGCATCACGGCTGGGATTGCTGCCTCCGCTTATGCCGGGATTCCTGTGACCCATCGAAGCTTGAGCAAAAGTTTTGCTTTCATTACCGGACACCAGGCAGGTGATGTTGCCGCAGAGCATAAGTGGTTCCATTTGGCAAATGCTGTTGACACGATTTGTATCTATATGGGGGTATCCCATCTTACCACCATAGCGAAACAATTAATTCAAAACGGCAAATCACCGGAAACGCCAATCGCCCTTGTCCAATGGGGGACGTTAAGCGATCAGCAGACGGTAATCGGTACGCTTGAGACGATTGAAGCACGAGTGAAAGAATCGGGAGTTTCCAATCCAAGCATGATTGTGATTGGCGAGGTCGTCCGCCTTCATAATAAATTAAACTGGTTTCAAGAAGAAATTGTTCCCAATCTACCGGTTGTGCACGGATAGGGCCAGAGGGGAGTATTTTGGAGATGAAAGCTATTTTATACATTGGTCATGGAACCCGATCGAAAAAAGGGGCTGAGGAAGTGAAAGCTTTTATCGATCGAGTCATGCAACGAATTGATGTTCCATTACAAGAAATCAGTTTCCTCGAGTTGTCGGAGCCGTTGATTGAGGAAGGCTTCAAGCGGTGTGTAGAAAGAGGCGCTGCTGAAATCACAGTTGTTCCCTTGTTTTTGCTGGCGGCAGGTCACATTAAACAAGATATTCCTTTGGCCCTGTCCGTATTGGAAGCGAGGTATCCTGAAATTCAGGTATCTGTGGAGGACCCTTTTGGTGTACAGGAGGGTATACTCGATGCGATTGCAGATTTGGTTAGGGAAACGGCAGGGAAGTTGGTGCCAGAGGACCGGCTCTTGATTGTAGGCAGGGGTAGCAGTGACCGTGGAATTCAAGTGAACTTTTCTGAGATTGTGGGTGGTATCAGAGACCGTCTTGGATTGGAACATGTCTCCGTTTGTTTTTTGGCAGCAGCTGAACCAAAGCTGTGGGAGGGACTGGAAACCATTACCGCAGGCGCTGATGGCAGG
Organism: Neobacillus sp. NPDC097160; assembly: GCF_044762155.1. Taxonomy (NCBI): domain Bacteria; kingdom Bacillati; phylum Bacillota; class Bacilli; order Caryophanales; family Bacillaceae; genus Neobacillus; species Neobacillus sp. NPDC097160. The sequence continues at coordinate 196,815 of NZ_JBIWDU010000006.1, forward strand.
GTAATCGTTGTTCCCTATTTATTATTTTCCGGTCTTCTCCTTTCCGAGGTTAACCAAGAGGTGCGCAAACGGCAAAAATTAGGCCAGCGGATTCTTTATACTGGTCCCCTGAGCAGCCACCCGGTGATTGAAGATATCGTAATTGAAAAGGCAACTAAAATGGAAGTTAGTCTAGTTTCATAGTGCCTGTCATCGTGAAAAAAGCGTACTTCTGGTTTCTACAAAAAAATGAAATTCTTAACATACAAAAAATGTAATCCTTTATGAGGTGGTATTTTTGCAATTACAAGTATTGAACAGCCCCTTTAATCAGGAGCAGGCAGAGCTCCTTAATCGTATCCTGCCGACATTAACAGAATCGCAGAAATTCTGGCTGAGCGGCTTTTTAGCTGCATCTCAAGTCACTTCTGCCTTAGGGACGCCAGCCACACTTGTCCAGCAAAACGCTGTACACTCAAAAACAAAAGAAGTGACCATTTTATACGGATCACAAACAGGCAATGCCCAAGGGCTGGCAAAAAAAGCTGCCAAAACACTTGAGGGTAACGACTTCCAAGTAACCGTCACATCGATGAATGATTTTAAACCAAATAATCTAAAAAAGATTCAAAACCTTCTTATTATTGCAAGTACACACGGAGAAGGCGATCCGCCGGATAACGCACTAACATTCCATGAATTTCTTCATAGCAAACGGGCACCAAAGCTTGAAGATTTCCATTTTTCCGTTTTAGCTCTTGGTGACAGCTCGTATGAGTTTTTCTGTCAGACGGGAAAAGAATTTGACTCTCGCCTGGAAGAACTTGGTGGAACAAGGCTTTATCCACGCTTTGACTGCGATGTTGATTACGATGAGCCAGCGGCGGAATGGCTAGAAGGCGTCCATGGCGGCCTAAGCGAGGCCCTTGGTGTAACTAAAAAACAGTCTCAGGCAGCAGCAGCGCTAGCGGTGGAATCGGAATACTCTAGAACCAACCCATTCCAGGCAGAGGTCCTTGAAAATATTAATTTAAACGGCCGCGGCTCCAATAAAGAAACGCGTCACCTGGAAATTTCGCTTGAAGGGTCCGGCTTAACTTTTGAACCGGGCGACAGCCTAGGAATCTATCCGGAGAATGACCCGGAACTTGTCGACTTGCTTCTAGAGGAAATGAGCTGGAACTCAGAAGAACTGGTGACAGTGAAACAGGGAGATGTTCGCCCTTTAAAAGAGGCACTGCTCTCATATTATGAGATTACTGTTCTAACAAAACCACTTCTCCAAAAGGCGGCGCCACTAACAGCAAGCAAGGATTTACAGGAACTAACAGCACCCGGCAATGAAGATAAGGTTAAAGCCTACCTTGAGGGACGTGATTTGATAGATTTAGTTCGAGATTTTTCTCCATGGATTGGTTCGGCACAGGAATTTGTCAGCATTCTTCGAAAAATACCTGGTCGGCTTTATTCGATTGCAAGCAGCTTATCTGCGAATCCGGACGAGGTCCATTTAACCATCGGTGCCGTCCGCTATGAGGCAAATGGCCGCAGCCGAAAGGGAGTCTGCTCGATCCAAACAGCAGAACGACTAAACCCAGGTGACAATCTTAAGGTTTACGTCCAACATAACGAAAACTTTAAACTTCCGCAAAACCCGGAGACACCGATTATTATGATTGGACCTGGTACAGGTGTTGCACCCTTCCGCTCGTTTATGCAAGAGCGTGAAGAAACGAATGCAAATGGGAAATCATGGCTATTCTTCGGTGATCAGCATTTTGTGACAGATTTTCTTTATCAGATCGAATGGCAAAAGTGGCTGCAAAAAGGCACGCTGACAAAATTGGATGTTGCCTTTTCGCGTGACACAGCCGAGAAAGTATATGTTCAGCATCGTCTGCTTGAACACAGTAAGGAATTATTCGAATGGCTGCAAGAAGGTGCAGCGCTGTACATTTGCGGTGACGAGAAACACATGGCACATGATGTCCACAACACCATACTCGAAATTATCGAAAAAGAAGGCGCATTGAGCAGGGAACAAGCTGCAGCATATCTAGCTGACATGCAGCAGCAAAAACGCTACCAGCGAGATGTATATTGAACTGTGATAGAAGGGAGTTTTTTTCAACATGCTGAAACAAATTTTAACAGCACCAGACGGAGAACCGAGTGATGTCGAGCGAATTAAAGATGATAGTAATTATCTGCGTGGCTCGTTGAAGGAAGTCATGCAAGACCGAATTAGCGCTGGCATTCCTGATGATGACAACCGCTTAATGAAACATCACGGCAGCTATTTGCAGGATGACCGTGATCTCCGAAATGAACGGCAAAAGCAAAAACTCGAACCGGCGTACCAATTTATGCTCCGTGTCCGGGCACCTGGTGGTGTAGTGACACCGGAACAATGGCTTGTCTTAGACGAGCTCGCCGATAAAAATGCCAATGGCACGATCAAGCTGACCACAAGACAGTCATTTCAAATGCATGGTATCTTAAAATGGAACATGAAAAATACGATTCAGGAAATCCACAAGTCTTTATTGACGACACTTGCGGCGTGCGGTGATGTAAACCGGAACGTGATGTGTAATCCGAATCCGGATCAATCAGGGATCCATGCCGAAGTATATGAATGGGCGAAGCATTTGAGTGATTACTTACTTCCACGCACGAGAGCGTACCATGAAATTTGGCTGGACGAAGAAAAAGTTGCTGGCACACCGGATATTGAGGAAGAACCAATGTATGGTCCGCTTTATCTGCCGCGGAAGTTTAAAATTGGCATTGCGGTGCCTCCATCGAATGATATTGATGTTTTTTCACAGGATCTTGGTCTAATTGCGATTGTCGAGAATGAAAAATTGATTGGTTTTAACGTGGCAATTGGCGGCGGCATGGGGATGTCACACGGTGACAAAGCGACCTATCCGCAAGTTGCTAGAGTCATGGGCTTCTGTACACCTGAACAAGTCGTTGATGTTGCGGAAAAAGCCATTACGATTCAGCGCGACTACGGCAACCGTTCTGTTCGAAAAAATGCCCGCTTCAAGTATACGGTGGACCGACTTGGGCTTGAAACAGTGAAAGCGGAGCTGGAAACTCGATTAGGCTGGAGCTTGGAAGAGGAAAAGCCTTATTATTTCGACCACAACGGAGATCGCTACGGCTGGATAAAAGGCACGCAAGGAAAATGGCATTATACGTTGTTTATCCAAAATGGACGCGTAGCTGATTTTGCTGAATATAAGCTTAAAACGGGTTTGAAAGAAATAGCAAACATCCATACTGGCGATTTTCGTTTGACTGCCAATCAAAATTTGGTTATTGCCAATGTATCGAGTCAAAAAAAGAAAAAGATCAATGAACTGATGGAACAGTACGGTTTGTCAGACGGCAAACATCATTCCGCACTCCGCCGCAGCTCGATGGCTTGCGTTGCACTTCCAACGTGCGGTTTGGCGATGGCGGAATCAGAACGCTACCTACCAGTACTAATGGATAAAATCGAGGAAATTGTCGATGAAAATGGCCTCCGCGAAAAAGAAATTACCATTCGTATGACCGGATGTCCAAACGGCTGTGCCCGGCCAGCGCTCGCAGAAATTGCACTTATTGGAAAAGCAGTCGGCAAATATAATCTGTATTTAGGCGGTGCCCACGACGGCAGCCGACTAAATAAAATGTACCGAGAGAATATTGGTGAAGAAGAAATTTTGAAAGAGTTGAAGATCATTCTTTCCCAATACGCAAAGGAACGAAAGGAAGATGAGCACTTCGGTGACTTTGTCATTCGCTCCGGAATTGTTAAAGCAACAACAGATGGGACAAATTTTCACGATTAATCAACATACAAAAGAGACAGGCTGCCTGTCTCTTTTCTACTTTGCTTTGCTGTAATGCTCATAAAACACTCTAAATAATCTTTCATCCCCTCCTCGATCAGGGTGGAGTGCTTTCAGTAATTTTTTAAACTCTTTCTTCATTAATTCGTTGTCAGCATCCGGCTCTAATCCCAATAATGCCGCGTATGTAAGAGGTGGGTAATCTGTAAGGGCATATTCTGCTTGCAACATTTTTTTTAAGCCGCGAACTTTGGTCTGTTCGATGCGGACCATACTTTTTAATTCTTCGTTTTCCTCTTTTAATTTCTGGTTATCATAAAATGTTTTCTCCCAATGCTGATAATCAATTCCAAATTGGCTGCTTTTTTTCTCAACCTGCTTTTCCAATATGAATGCTGCTAAATCACGTGGTGTAATTAAATAGTCAATCTTCAAATCCTTCGTCCGTTTTGCTTTCAGTTTTCCGTCTAAAATCCACCGTATGACAACTTGTTCACTACCTGTTATTCCTTCGTCTCTTAGTTGTTCTGTGACTTCTTTAAGATTCAACATGTAATCAACTCATTCTTCCTTAAGCAGTTACTTCACAATTCCTTTTTGTGAAAAAACCTTCGTTAGTAATCAAAGACTAAATTCAATGTAACATACGTAAAACCACTTTTGTTTTACCGAATGATGTAATTTATATTAAAAATACTTTTCAGAATGATCTTCATCAACAGTAATGAATGTATTATGATAGATAAATACTAAGAAGGCGATCGATGTGATGACATAGGGGGAAAAAGATTGGGAAAAAAGGTAAGTCAAAAGATTCTATTGTTGGGAATGTCAATCATAACAGCTGGTTTGGTTATATATAATGGGTTTTATCCATTGAAAGCTTCATCCAAGGATATGAAGAGTCAGCGAATAATGATATATCTTGCGGGGGATTCAACCGTTTCGAATTACCCAACAACACTGTCACCACGATCAGGTTGGGGACAAGAGTTGGCCAAAAGGTTTGATGAAAAAATCATGGTCATCAATTTAGCAAAGCGGGGAAGAAGTTCGAAAAGCTTTATTAATGAAGGCAGATTAGATAGAATTCTGACCGACATCAAAAAGGGGGACTATCTTTTCATACAATTCGGCCACAATGATGGAAAAATAGAAGATCCAACGAGGTACACAAATCCTGCCACTACATATAAAAGATTTTTAAAACAGTATATTGAGGGTGCACGAGAAAAAGGGGCGATCCCTATCCTTGTTACACCCGTTGAAAGAATGCGTTTCACAGCTGAGGGTATTGCGCTAGAAACACATGGTCTATATCCTAAAGCCATGAAGGAGCTTGGTCGGGAGGAAAATGTACCAGTCATTGATTTATCGGCAAAAAGTAAAGAATTGTACCAGCAGATTGGGCATGACAGTACAAAAAAGCTGTTCATGTGGCTAAATGAAGGAGAATATCCTCATTATCCAAATGGAGCGATGGACAGCACTCATTTTCAGGAAAATGGTGCTGAAGTGATTGCCGAATTGGTGATTGAAGGGATAGAGGAACTAAGATTACCTCTACTGGAACATGTTCTTTACGTCCATAAGGATTATTGATAGTTTAAATGCTGATTCCCATGAAACATTTTTAAGATATAATCTGCATCAGGGACGTTCAGCTTGCTATATCCTAGTAAAAACGTTTTATTATCATAGGGCACTTCTCGAAAAGTGACATGTATTTCACCTTGTTCACCGATTGTTAAAATAGCATATGCGGCAAGGGGTTTATGGAAACATCCTAATGAACAAGGATTAAGATAGAGCCTTTTCATCGTTTTAAAGTGATGGATAACATGATGATGGCCGAAACAGACGATATCTGCATCCGATGCACGATAGAGGAAATCCAATTTTTCAACGGTGGGATCATAATCCACCGGTAAAAAATTGCCATGTTCGTCTAAGTGGTAGTGGACAAAAAATAGTCTTTTTCCATTATATTCTGCCACTGCTGTTGTTGGAAGCTTTAATAAGAATGGGAGAAATTTACGATCTAACTTGGAAGCAATCCACTCATGATGCTTCCTTTCTCTCTTCTTACTATAAGGTTCTCTTCCTGAAATAATGTCTAGTATCGCTTCATCATGATTACCCATCACATAAGTAATATTTTCACGAGTAAATAGCAAATCAAGCACTTCATTTGTTTCGTACCCAATTCCTACTAAATCCCCTAAACAATAGAGATGATCGATCGTATCCTCTTGATCGATTTCATTCAAAACAGCTTTTAGCGCGGAATAATTTCCGTGAATATCAGATAGAATCGCGATTTTCTTCTCCATAGCATAATCTCCGTTTTTCCCTAGTTTCCCTATATTGGTAAAAATAAATTCAAAAACCTTTTGGTACACTCGAATTCCCATTTTGTCTCTTGAATTGAATTCGCTTCCATGTTATTATTAAAAACATCAATTGTGAACAAATTGTGAACTTTAAAAAATGATGCGTCACTTTTAATACGAAATAGCGCTCCTGTTGAACGTTTAAAAGTGCATTTGACTCTATTAATCTATAACTGTTGGTACTTAACAGCGTCCCTGTTTAAGGCAAACCGTTGAAAAAATTCATGGAGATTCCTTCGTTTAGGAATCTGCCGCGAATTTTTTCAACGGTTTTTTATTTGTTCACAAGCTTTAAAACAAACGGATATTAAATTGGAGAGGATAGGTAAGGTATGAAAAAGACAAAAAATCGATGGCTGATTGCTTTATCAGCAGTTGGGATTCACATTTCAATTGGTTCTGTGTATGCATGGAGTAATTTTACGACCCCGTTAAAGGACTTATTCGGTTGGACTGATTCAGAAGTGGCCTTGACATTTAGTATTGCAATATTATTTCTAGGATTGTCAGCCGCCTTTCTTGGTCACTTTGTTGAAAAATATGGTCCTAGAAAAGCAGGGTTACTAGCTGCAATCTTTTTTGGCGTGGGAATTATGGGATCAGGTCTGGCTGTACATTTAGGTTCAAAATACTTATTATATTTTTTCTATGGAGCACTTGGCGGAATTGGATTAGGGGTGGGTTATATTGCGCCTGTTTCAACACTTGTAAAATGGTTTCCTGACAGAAGAGGGCTGGCAACCGGACTTGCCATCATGGGGTTTGGATTCGCGGCCGCCATTGCTAGTCCCATTATGAATATGCTCATTGAATCTGTTGGTGTAGCAAATACGTTTTACATACTTGGTATTTCATACTTTCTCATTATGATGCTTTCTTCACTTTATCTTGAAAAGCCTGAAGAAGGATGGCTCCCTGACGGATATAAACAAAAAATCACTAGTGGAAAAGCGAAACCGAATATGGATTTATCACAATTGATGGCAAATGAGGCGGTAAAAACAAAACGTTTCTGGTACCTATGGCTGATGCTATTTATTAATGTAACATGTGGAATAGCGATTTTAGCGGTTGCAAAGCCACTTGCGATGGAAAGTATCGGAATTGATATGACTGCAGCTGCAGCACTTGTGGGTGCGATTGGAATCTTTAACGGCTTAGGAAGAATTGGCTGGGCTAGTTTTTCTGATATAATCGGACGACCAGCTACCTATACATCATTCTTTGTCCTGCAAATTGTGATTTTCTTTTTCTTACCAGAGGTATCCATTAAATGGTTGTTCATGGGTATGTTAATTATTGTCTATACTTGCTATGGCGGCGGCTTTTCTTCGATTCCGGCCTATATCGGTGACTTATTTGGAACAAAGCAGCTTGGAGCGATTCATGGGTATATCCTAACCGCTTGGGCAGCAGCAGGCCTTGCAGGTCCATTATTTGCGGCCTGGATTAAAGATACAACAGGCAGCTATTCAGGCAGCTTAACGTTCTTCTCGGGATTGTTTGTCATTGCGTTTTTCATTTCATTACTCATTCGCGTTGATATTAATAAGCTAAAACGAAGCAATATGGGAAAAAATACACCATTGGAAAATCAAGTAAGTTAAGAAAGTTGCAAATCTTCTAGTAAACTTATACAATATTAACAACATTAACAGTGTATTAAACTGAAGTAATAGCAAGTGAGATGAGTTTGTTGAATAAATATGAAGCGGAATTTAGTAATATTGTTCGTGCATATCGAAAACGTCATATGGGTAAAGGCCCTAGTCAAGTGCGAACAACCTTTTGTAAGAACTGGGCAATATGTGAGTTGGAGGGGAATTTATCTCCGATAGAAAAATTTATTGCCACTGCTGAAGATGGAAAACAAATGCTGCGAGCTGCTCGGACCGAAATGGTAAAGGAGATTTATAAGAAAAATCACCCTGCTGAAATGGAGGAACTATTGGGAGTAGAATTCGTTAAGGTATTTGTGGATATCAATATTGAAGAGGACAAAGGGATGTCCATCTTTGTTTTTGATCGAGATATCGAAGAGAAGTTTAAAAATAAATGACTACTACCGAATAGCCAATAGTTGGTACTTGGCAGCGAACCTGTTGAAGACTAACCACCTTGGGGTATTCATCCTTTTTTAAAGATGAATGCTTTCCTAGGTGGTTTTTTATTTGGTTTTTAGAATTTGGAATTTTGGGGAGGAACGAAAAATGGGAAAAACAGTACATCCAGGACCACAGAAAAAATCAATAGTACCTGCACCCGAACACTGGGTAAGTCCAATTCCTTTTGGACTGGGAAAAATTAAACCAAAGCATATTCGCGATACGATGAAGGTCGCTTGGGAAAATAAAGATAATCTAGGCTATGCAGCCAATATTTTAACAAAAGGGGTTTGTGATGGCTGTGCACTTGGTGTATCCGGTTTATATGACCAGACGTTAACAGGCCCACATGTCTGTACAACCCGATTAAATGTCCTAAGGCTCAATACCATGCCTGCGGTTAAGCCTGAAATTCTGCATGCTGATATTGAGGAATTAAGGAAATATGACAGCACTGAGCTTCGTAAGCTCGGGCGTATCCCTTATCCTATAATTCGCCGAAAAGGGGAGCGGAAATTTTCTCGGATCACATGGGATCATGCCTTAGATATGATTGCACTAAAAATGAGAAAGCTGGATCCGAAACAATATGCTTTTTATCTGACTGCGCGCGGTATCACAAATGAAAGCTATTACGTGGCAGGTAAAGTAGCTCGTTTTCTTGGCACTAATCACATTGATAATGCCTCGCGTATTTGTCATGCACCAAGTAAAACAGCATTAAAGCGTTCAATTGGTGTCGGGGCTTCTACATCAAACTATTTAGACTGGATTGGAACAGATGTTTTATTGTTTTGGGGCAGTGTAGCATCCAACTCGTCACCTGTATCGTCCAAATATATGCTTGAGGCTAAGAAAAAGGGAACAAAAATTATTGTTGTGAACCCGTACCGGGAACCAGCGATGGATCAATATTGGATTCCTTCAAACCCTGAATCCGCCTTATTCGGAACAAAAATCGCCGACGATTTCTATCAGGTCAACATTGGCGGCGATATCGCCTTTATGCATGGGATTATGAAGCATTGGTTTGATATGGAGGAGAATCTATACGGATCAGCAATAAATCACGAGTTTGTAGAGACACATGTAAATGGCTATGAAGAACTAATGAAAAAAGTACAAGAACAATCGTGGGAAGCGATCATTGAATCTTCCGGTGTTACCAAAGAACGCATCATTGAACTAGCTGAATTGTTAGCTAACGCCAAAAATGCCGTTTATGCGTGGGCGCTGGGTCTAACGATGCATTCATTTGCCACTGATAATATCTCGCAAGTGGCTAACCTAGCACTTCTTCGGGGACATCTGGGACGAAAGCATGCAGGGCTTATGCCGTTCCGGGGACATTCAAGTGTTCAAGGAAGCGGTGAAATGGGAGCAGATCCCTTCGTATTACCTGGCGGCGGCTGGGATGTACACACTGTCGAGAGAATGGAACAGCTTTGGGGATTTGAACTTCCAAAGTGGCAGGGAGATATTGTTGGGGTTACACTGGAAAACATCGTTCTGCCCGAGAAACACGAGCGTAAAGTCAAGCTCTATTATTTATCTGGAGGAAACTTCCTAGAAACAATGCCGGACCCTGATTTTATTAAGAAGGCTTTATCTGAATTGGAGATTCGTGTTCACCAAGACATTATTTTAAACACCTCAACATTAGTCGATGCAAAAGAAGCAGTTATTGTATTACCGGCGAAAACACGTTATGAGCAGGAGGATGGCGGAACAAGTACATCAACAGAACGGATGGTTTATTTCTCACCTGAGATTCCTGGTAACAAAAATAGACTAAAAGAAGCACGAACAGAATGGAAGATTTTTATCGATCTTGCTAAGCGTGTGAAACCGGAAACAGCACAGTTGGTTGATTTTGCTGACGGTTTTGCCATACGTGAGGAAATTGCAAAAGCAAATCCCGATTATGAAGGTATTCAACACTTGAAAAAACAGGGAGACGTCTTTCAGTGGGGCGGCGCTTGGTTATGTGAAGATGGAATTTGTCCAACTCCAGATGGGAAAGGAAACGTCATACCTGTTGATATTCCTGATTTGAATAAAAAGCCTGAACAATTTATTGTCACCTCCCGACGAGGAAAGCAGTTTAATTCGATGGTTTACAATGAGGTGGATCCGTTAAACGGTGCAGGTCGTTATGACGTGCTAATGAGTGCTGTCGATGGGCAAAAACTAAGTATTGCCGAGGGGGAAGGGATCGTCGTATATAATGGTTTCGGCGTATTCCAAGGCACAGCAAAATTTGTTGAGATAGCACCAGGGAATATCGAAGTTCACTTCCCAGAGGGGAATTTTTTGTTGCCGCGCGGCCGTTATGAGAAATTTGCCGGTATCCCTGATTACAACATTACCGTTCATGTAGAAAAAGCTGAACGATATAACGCAAGGAAAGATACCGACTATCTTGAAAAACCAATTCCTGATCTCGAAACAGAAGTAGGTTAAGAAAGGGGTGAAGCAGGTGTTAAATGACATCATTACTTCACAAAATATTGTCAGGTATAACGGCCATGACTTTGTCGAGGAAGAAGATGATATTGCTGTTGAATCAGCGTTAACGATTATAGTGGATGGAACCGAGTTTGCCACCATGGTCTGTACTCCTTCTGAAATGCAAGAATTGGTGGTTGGATTTTTAGCTTCAGAAGGTGTCATTCGGGCCTATCACGATATCAAATCCCTTCAAATCGATGAAGACAGGGGATTCGCTTATGTGGATCTTATAAACAAACACTCTATTCAAAAAGAGTTTCATTCGAAGCGTTTTATTGGTTCTTGCTGTGGAAAAGGGCGGCAGTTTTACTTTCATAATGATGTGAAAACAGCTAAAACGGTGACGACAAAGTTGATCATCACTCCAGAACAATGCCGCAGGTTAATGAAGAAAATGCAGGAAAGTTCTTCGCATTTTCAACAAACAGGCGGTGTTCATAATGCCGCTTTATGCACGAAGGATGGAATAGTGGTGTCAAGAACAGATATCGGCCGACACAATGCCTTAGATAAACTTTTTGGCTACTGCATCATACATCGAATTCCACTAAAGGATAAAATAATTGTTTTTAGCGGCCGAATATCATCAGAGGTTTTGCTGAAAGCAGCCAAGATTGGGGTTGGAATAATCCTATCGAAATCAGCTCCAACCAATCTTGCCTTAAGCATAGCGGAAGAACTTGGAATTACAACTGTCGGCTTTATTCGGGGAAATGGATTTAATGTTTACACCCATCAGGAACGAATCCAAGGGATAGGGCCGCTGCCTTCAATCATCGGTTTAGAGGATTAATGAAAACGAAAGGCACATTTTTCAGCTCGCCAATTGGCGAGTTTTTTTACTATTAACCGATCGGTTCTACCTATGAAGTTTTATACTCTTAATATATAGATTTTTTTCCAATAACAATCATGAATAATTAATAGAATATTTATTCATTTTTAAGGATTAACGTGTAAAATAGATATTGAGTAGGGCAATGTGAATTACCTTTTTTAAAGTTAGAAAATGTAAGCAAAAATAGAATATAATAATCTTATCCGTTTCTGCTAGGGGGTTGCATCTTATGAGCATAAAACAAAAAAAATATAATTTTTTTCAACGGCTTGGACGTGCTTTTAAGTTGAATTTCACGAAACTCCTGCGTTCTCCTGGGGGAGCCAAAAAGGTTGCATTGGGATTTTCCCTTGGCTTTGGCCTGGAGATGCTAGTTATTTCAACTGCTTCTCTCATTTATATATTGTTTATACCAATTGTCCGATTGGCTAAAGGCTCATTACCCGCATCAATCATAGGAAATATTATTGGTAAACTTACGCTTCTCCCTGTCATTCTTTTACCATTTGCTAGACAGCTGGGGAGAACCATCCTTCCAATGAAGGTCAGAATAGGTCATCATACACATTTTTCTGTTCAAAATTTATTGCACGGTGATTTCCATAGTTTAGTCGGCCTTCTTCATGGTGGGGTCCACGCCTTAATTGGAATGACGATTTTTGGGATTGTTCTTAGCGTTACTTCTTACTTTATTGTTCATTATCTTTACGAGAAAGAAAAAACGAATAGACTTAAAAGAAGACGCCTTAAACACGAGATTCTTTTAAATAATATCAATTAGAATTTAATTTAGTGGCCCCGGATTTGATGTCGGGGCCATTAGTTCAAAAAAAAAGAGCCCGGAGGCCCTAAAAACACACTTTATTTCAAACGCTTAAAAGAATCTGCGACTGCGTTCGAATTCAAACCGTATTCTTCTTTCAATCTCGATTTCAATTTCAATTCGTCTTCTTCTCTCTAATTCGATTTGCTTAAGCAAAATTAAAAAATGGGCCGGCTGAAACAAAAGAATAGGGAATTTGTATTATAAAGAGACGCTTGAATTAGTGGAACAAGTGACAGAGGAATTTAGAGAATTTTTAAATTAACAAGAAAATGAACTTGGATATTCTTCAAGTTCAATTTTCTAAAATAGGCGTAAAAAAGAACAAAAACACTCCAAAAGAATCTTTTTTTTATAGATTCAGAATTGTTAAACTATTACTAACATCATGGGGTGACTTCAACTAAATCTGTTAGGAGGGAATGCGTTGGAACGAAAAGTACGCTTGATTCCGTACCAAGTGATTGCAGAGTTTGAAGAAGTAGCCGAGGTGCCAAGAGGGGTGGAAATGATTCAGGCCCCTGAAGTGTGGGGAAGGGCAAGAGGAAAGGGGATTACCATCGCCATTTTAGATACTGGCTGTGAAGTATCCCATATCGACTTAAAGGATCGAATAATTGGCGGACGAAACTTCACGAAAGATGATCGCGGTGACCAAACGATCTTTAGAGATTACAACGGTCATGGCACGCATGTTGCCGGTACCATGGCAGCAACCGCCAATGAAACGGGAGTGGTCGGTGTTGCTCCGGAAGCAAATCTATTCATAATCAAGGTTCTTGATAAACATGGATCCGGACAATATGAATGGATTATCAATGGAATCTATTATGCAATTGAACAAAAGGTGGATATTATCTCCATGAGCCTAGGCGGTTCTGAGGATGTGCCAGAATTACATGAGGCCATTAAAAAGGCTGTAGCCAATGGAATCCTCGTCGTTTGTGCAGCCGGAAATGAAGGGGACGGACGAGATTCAACAGAAGAGCTGTCCTATCCTGCGGCCTATAATGAGGTAATCAGTGTCGGTGCAATCGATCTGAATCGTCGAATATCGGATTTTAGCAATTCGAATAAGGAAGTAGACGTTGTCGCTCCCGGTGAAAATATCGTATCAACATTTCTAAACGGAAAATATGCAAAGCTTAGTGGAACGTCAATGGCAACCCCACATGTATCGGGGGCACTTGCATTAATTAAAGCGATCTCAAATCAAACGTTTGAGAGAAATTTAACAGAGCCAGAGCTGTATTCTCAGCTTATAAGAAGGACCATACCGCTAGGAAATTCTCCAAAGTTAGAAGGGAATGGGATGGTGTATTTGACCACCATCGAGTATTTAGCAAAGCTAGCAAGTGCGAAGGAAGAGGTAGTAAATATTTAAGTTAATAAACCTGCTTTTTAAACAAAAAATAGTATAAGAGTTTTTCCACCGTTGGAAAATACCTCCACATCCCAAAATTATTTTAAATAAGTGGGATGTGGAGGGGGTTAATGAAAAAGTGAGGCCTAAACATCCCCCATAACTGTTTCCCCGATTAAAAGCACCTTTAATTGTTCCCGAGGAAGCTGCCGTTTTTCCCATTCCCGATACAAGCGGTCTAATGCCTCCGGTCCTGTGTCGTCTGCCAAACGATAGGCACCATAATGCATTGGCACGAAGAACTTTGCGCCCAAATCAATAAAGGCTTTCACACTGTCTTCAGGAGAAATATGCGCATCCGCCATAAACCATTCCGGTTCATAGGCGCCAATCGGCATAAATACCGTATCAATTGTTAATCGCTCAGCAATCTGTTTAAAGCCACTGAAATAGCCGGTATCACCGACAAAATAAAAGGTTTCCTTGGGTGTTTGAAAAATCCAGCCTCCCCAATGGGACGTATTCATATCCGTTAGCGATCGCCTCGTCCAATGCTGGGCAGGGACGAAATGAACGGTCATTCCTTTGTGTTCAGTACTTTCCCACCAGGTCATTTCGGTCACTTTCTGATAGCCTTTTCGGATAAAAAGGGACTTCAAACCTACCGGAACCAAGAAGTGAGGATTTCCTTTTAATTTTTTCAGGGTGGGGAAGTCCAAATGGTCGTAATGGCCATGAGAGATCACAACCAGGTCGATCTCCGGCAGATCTGCCAAAGAAATACCTGGTTCCGTCAACCTCGATTGAAATCCCATCCGTTTCGCCCATACTGGGTCCGTTAAAATATTCACGCCATTTAACTGAAACAAAAAGGTAGAATGCCCAATCCAGGTATAAGAAGTCCGGCTTCTGTTTTCATTTATTTCGGTCACTTTTTTAGCCTGACACTGTTCAATATTTACCGATAAATCCTTTACTTTCGTTCTTCTTTCCTTCTGCCACTTCCTCATGTCCTTAAATGATTTGTTGCTTGTTACATTATCTAAATTAGCATATCTCTTCATCATTCACTCACCTTGCTATTCTTAGAAACTCTATTTTTAATATGAGTATAGCAAAAAACTCAATCAACCATCAAAAATTTAGAAAAATGAAAATTTGATTAAATTTTAAGTACCATCGTTTAGGAGAAGGTATTTTTTTTTCGAAATTGAATTATATAAAAGTACAAAACCTTCATTTTTTTCTGTAAACAAATCAATTAAAGGGAGTGCGAAAATGATGTTCATAGATAGTATTTGTCCAAAATGTGGAGAGATTAATCAAGTAGAGCATAAAGGGGAAAAAATTCTGTTTGTAACATGTAAGAATCACCACATGTATGATCATATCGTTATCCCATATTCTCGAACACAAATGATTAAGGATGAGAGACGCATAAAATTAGAAGAAATGATTGTCGAGAAAAAGTTTCACCGGATGAGTGATAAATCTACTATCTGTCTTCTAATATTTAATAATGGTTATGAAATAGAGGGTCGTTCGACTGTAAGAGATGTTGCTGACTTCCGTACCGTAATTGGCAAGGACAAAGCATATGAGCAAGCATTAAAAAAGGCAATGGTAGCGTTAGGCGCTTTCTTGGTCTAACAATGTTTTACTAAAGCGAAATATTTATCAATTGAAAAGGGGAGGCAGACGATAAGAGATAATTCATATCATCTGCCTTTATTTTTTAATTGGTAACTTTGTTTTCCATTTTTCAACAATGTTTTCAGTTACTTTCGCTCAATGCAGATGGGAAAACATATCACCAGTTTGAACGAAAGATATGATACGATAAAAAGGAAGATACTGTGGAATAAAATTAGACGGAGGCAATCACATGTACAGCTTTAAAAATGATTACAGCGAAGGTGCACATCCTAGAATTTTGAATGCATTAATGGAATCCAATTATGAGCAAGAAGAGGGTTATGGCGAAGATCGCTTTAGCCTAAAAGCTATTGAACTGTTAAAACAGAGAATTGGACGAACTGACATTGATATTCATCTATTAACAGGGGGAACGCAAACGAATCTTACTGCTATTTCAGCTTTTTTACGGCCCCATGAAGCCGCAATTGCCGCTAATACTGGTCATATTTTAACCCATGAAACAGGTGCAATTGAAGCGACAGGACATAAAATACTATCAATTGAAACGGAAGACGGGAAACTTACCCCGACACACGTGAAATCAGCGCTCGACGCACACACTGATGAGCATATGGTCAAGCCGAAGCTCGTTTACATATCGAATTCTACTGAAATTGGTTCCATTTATAATAAGCGGGAACTGCAGCAGTTACGTGATTTCTGTCATGAAAACCATCTTATTTTGTTTATGGATGGGGCGAGATTAGGGTCAGCGTTGTGTTCTGAAGAAAATGACCTACAGTTTACTGATCTCCCAGACCTTGTTGATGCCTTTTATATTGGCGGAACCAAGAATGGAGCGCTCATAGGTGAAGCATTGGTCATTTGCCGCAACTCTCTTAAAGAGGATTTTCGCTTCCATATGAAGCAAAAAGGGGCCATGCTTGCAAAAGGAAGACTCTTGGGCATTCAGTTTCTTGAACTATTCCGGGACAATTTGTTCTTTGACCTAGCTATGCATGCGAATAAGCTGGCTACATTGCTAAGAACTGAACTAAGCAAAGCAAACATAAGGTTTTTGACAGAATCTCCATCCAATCAAATTTTCCCGATTCTTTCAAATGCGCTCATTACTGAATTACAAAGTAAGTATTCTTTTCATATTTGGGAAAAGGTCGATGACGATCACTCTGCCATTCGCTTGGTCACGTCTTGGGCAACGAAAGAGGAAGCGGTAGTGGCTTTTATTGAAGAAATAAAAAAATAACGGAGGAAGTAAAATGGGGTTTATTCTTTCATTTTTCAGTGTATGGATCTGTAGTTTTTTGATTGCTAGGCTAATAAGCCCTTTTTCAAAAACATTCTGGAAAAATGATTTTATGATTACATCTGCTCAATCATTAATCATAACAATGTTAATCGTGTATTTCTTTTAAAAAATTCGATTTTTTGTTAGGCGAACAGTGACGTTACTGTTCGCCTTTTAAGAAATTAGTTTAGTTGATATTCAGCTGCTTTTTAATTTCCCCAATGATTTCGATATATTCTTCTTCAGTTAAGTATGTTTTACCTGGGTTCATTTCGAAGTTTTAATTTGATTGTTTTTCTTGTTTTAATTTCTACAATAGGGTACCTTTTATATTGCTTACTATACTATTCTCCGTTTTTTCTATGATAATCTGTACAATACCGTTATTCTACTAAATTTTTTATGAAAGAGGCATGTGTATGAAAATTGATTTACCAAAAATTTCAGCTGAATTACCTATAAAGAATTTCCAAGATATTTTTTATGAAGAAGATCCAGAATTAGAAATGTGTCAGATCATTGACTCCGTTTTTGAAAATGAAGTTGTTAGCAGAGGGCGCTTATCAAATATGGTGATTAAGAATTGTCGGTTTAACCATACAGATTTTAAAAATATTGATATAACAGATGTATGGTTTGAAAACTGCGATTTATCTAATGCCAATTTGAGCAAGTCTTCCATCCACAGGGTCGTATTTAAAAATAGTAAATTATTAGGAGTGGATTTTACCGAATCACGGTTTGGCAATGTTCAGTTTGACAATTCCGTTTTAAACTTGACGGCATTCGGAAATTCTAAGCTTGAAAAAGTAAAATTTCAGGAAACTGCATTAAAAAGCACCGATTTTTTTGAATGTAAACTGAAAAGTGTTGAATTTCAGGTTTGCAATCTCAATGGGGCAAACTTCGAACAAACATCACTAAAAGGAATAGATATTAGTACCTCTACCTTTGATACACTTACAGTATCAATGGATGAATTAAAAGGATGCAAGGTTTCATCCTTTCAGGCGGTTCAATTTGCAGCACTAATGGGATTGGTCATCAAAGATTAGGGAATTTGGTGCCTGAATCCCAGGTTGCTTAAAAGTAGCAGTGCGGGGGGCAGGCATCGATTTCTATATTTAAATTCCATCGACAAAAATCTACATAAACCTGATATAATAAAAGCAATATATGTAGGAGGTGAGAAAAGATGGAAAAAATACTAAAGTTGATATTGGACAAAATTGATGCCTTAGACCAAAAGGTAAACACTTTGGACCAAAAAATAGCTGGCATGGACCAAAGATTAACTGGCATGGATGAAAGATTAGCTGGCATGGACCAAAGATTAACTGGCATGGATGAAAGATTAGCTGGCATGGACCAAAGAATAACTGGCATGGATGAAAGATTAACTTCTGAACAAAAAAGACAAGGGGATTTATTACAGCAATTAATTAATACAGTTGCAGTCACAAATGTAAAGATTTCCGAAACAAACGAAAGAATGGATGCTATTGAAACGAAGGTAGACACTGTCATAGAAGATGTTAAAGAAATCAAAAATTCAATGGCGACTAAACATGATCTTGAATATTATGATCAGATGATTTCCGAACACTCCAGGGAAATTTACAAGTTAAAAAATAACTAAAACTCTCCAAGAAGACTCCTCTACTGTACCTATTTCAATATATTAAATTCCCCGATCCTACTGTTATTTAAGATACGGGGTTTTTTGAATTTCATTTTCCCTCGAAGTTAAGGGAAGTAGATTTCTAATCTGATAGTATGAAGTGGTGATATGTATCACTCTGAAGCAAGAAAGTAATAGTAAAATAAAACCTATCGACAAATATTTACATTTTTCTGCTATAATCATATATGATGAAATAAGTAGGGAGTATTGAAAAATGAAAAAGACCATTCTTGGAATATCAGGCGCCATGTTGATGTGCTTAATCATCGCATTAACCTATTACCAAACTTCATCTAAAACGGCCCAACTAAAGATCGATCAAATTAGCAAAGGGCAAGACAATCCTCCTGATCAAAGCCAACAAGTCCTGAAGGCTAATAACACCATTGATTACTCTTTTCAAAACGACGAACTCAAGATTACCTTCGATAAAGGTAACACCTGGACGACCGTTCCAATTGTAAGAGAGCAATTATTTGAAGGCGAGTATAGCGGCAATAAAGGAGAGTTAATTGAAAATAGTTTTATCCTTTCAAAAAATCGTGCTGCATTTTTATATTCAGATGGCCCTGACTTGTCCAGCAAAAAAATTATCTTGAAGTATTCCCTTGACCAAGGTAAGTATTGGCAGGATGCCGTTGTGACAGAGCAATATCCAGCACTAAGGTTTCGAAAAATAAACTTTTTAAATGAAAATTTTGGCTATGTGATTCTTTCTGGTGATCGAACCGTGTCACAAGAAATGTCCAATGTCTATGTCACCCATGATGGCGGCCGGTCTTGGAGGGAAACGAATCCATCAAATGTGACAATGTTAATAAAAGATGGCGGCTTTGTTAATGAGAATACAGGTTTTTTATCCTATGGATATATTAATCCTGAAGAACCTGACCTTTATGTAACAGAAGATGGAGGAAATTCCTGGGTAAAAGCAACAATAAATATTCCCGATCAATATCGTCAAATTTTCGTTACAGCGGAAATGCCTTTTAAAGAAGAAGACCATTTAGCCGTCCTTATTAATCAAGGGCCAAATGGCGATTATGAAGGCGGAAAAGTAAAAGGGAAGTTTCTATCGAATAATAATGGCAAGACATGGGAGTTTTCTATGGAGGTAAAGCCAAATGAAACAGAATAAGAGTAGAAAAATTTGCGGCTGGGTCCTTTTCCTTTTATCCATAGGCTTTTTCTGTCTGCAAATGGTGCACCTGTTCGTGCACAGTAGATTTCAAGTTGAATATATCGATAATCGGATATTTTATGTTGTCAACATCCTTTGTGTACTTTGTGCAGGACTGGCAATCCATTTTCTGCTTGTCATAGCGAAAAAACCGAAATTGATGGGAGCAGGAGTTTTGCTTCTATTTACATTTTTTAATGTAGGTTTATTATTATATAGCAATCAGCAAATAAAAAATATTGTCAGCTTTTCACCGGGTTTGAAACATGTCTTGTCCGTCAAAGAAACGACGGAAACGGGGGAGGCGATCGTTTATCGCACATACTTTGGGATTCTGGCTCTTCCAAAGGAAAAACTACCTTATTCAACCACACAAGAATTTAAAGTAGATTGGTTAGCAAAGGATATAGCAGCGGTTACATATAAAGCTAAAGATTATTCGATCCACCAATACATCTCAACCTATGGTGATAGAGGAGGCGGGAGCGGGTATTACTATGTCGGACCATCCATTTATGGCCATTGGAAGGGTGATCAAGGAGAAGTAATTAGTAATAAAGAGGGAATTTCGATAATCTCCAATGGAAAGATCGAAAAATTCGATTGGGATCATGTCGTTCAATTCGGTACACTTGCAGTTGTTCTAACGGCCAATGATCAGGCTGTTTGGACGATTTCATTAAATGAGAACTTTGAGGTTCATTCTGCAGCTACCATCCCGCCAACTGGTGAAATTAGTCTATACAAAGCAACGATGGAAAAAACAGAGCCGATCAAACTGTATAATCATTCTTGAATCACTACCATATTGAGACGATTATTGGAGTCATAACCCCTGTGGATTGCTTTTCTCCTTTTTTTAAAATGCAAAGCATTCAAGAATTTGTTCTTGAATGCTTTGCACTTCTCTTATTCAGCATGAATTTTTTGAACGCGTCCAATCTGTCCATCCGTTAGCCTGACTTTGATCCCATGGGGATGGGCGCTCGATTTGGTGAGAATATCTTTCACAATACCCCGGGTGAGTTTTCCGGTTTTTTGATCTGCTTTTAACACAATATCAACCGTTATTCCTGGTAATACATCCTTCCGATTTTGACCGTTCATTTAAACACCCATTTTTCTGCGTGTATTGCTAGGCTTTTTGGATTGCTGGCTTTTCATCTTTTTGGTGGAAAGGTCGCCATTCGTCAATCCTTTACCAGCCGAGGCCGCGTTCTTTTTGTTTTCCAGCTGCTGCTTCATCGCCTCCTGCAGGCTGATTTTCTTTTTTGATTCTCCTGCTTGGTTACTTTCAGTCAAAGAAATTCCCTCCAATTATCAATAGTAGAATAATCAAGTATAAACTATTTTCGGGAATTCGGGAAATATGTATTATGTTTTTTAGATTTTAATTTTAAAATCCAATAAAATGAAAAATTTCAAAAAAACAATGCACATTTTTGAATATCCGTCATATAGTAACTTCTGTGTGAGAAATGTTATGAGGGAGGAACAAAAAATAATGAAGAACAATCAAATCATTATATTAAGCAAAAACGAGGTCAAAGAGGGAGAGAATGGATATAAGATTATTAAAATGAATCTATCTGATCCAACAGAAAGCTTATTTTCAGTCGTCACCCCTATTAAAAAGCAATAAGATTTAAAAGAAAAACTATCTTTTTGTAATCATACATAGAAAGATAGTTTTTTTTTATTTTTACTGATTTTTTAATTTCATAGGCTATATATGCTAACGCGTTAGTCGCCAATTGTCTAATATTGGAATGAATAAATTGTCCTATTTCATTCTTTGGCTAAATATACATATAAAAGGACGAGTGTTTTCTTACAAAGAAAAAAGGGGGGGCAATATGAAGTTGAAAAAATCATTCGCATTATTGTTATCAGGGGGCTTGGCTGCGAGTATTTTTTTAGCTGGCTGCGGCTCTAAGAGCGGGGATAATGGGAAAAGTGGTTCAAACATAATTAAGATTGCTACACAGACTCCGCTTTCAGGTGGAAGTGCGACGATTGGGGAAGCCATTAAGCTAGGCGCACAAATGAAATTAGATGATGAAAAGAAAAAGTTTAAAGATTTAGGATTTGATCTGCAGCTGGTTCCTTATGATGATCAGGGGGATCCAAAGAAAGGGGTGGCCAATGCTCAATTAATCGGGGCCGATAAATCCATTATGGCAGTGGTCGGCCACTTTAATTCAGGAGTCGCCATCCCGTCATCCGAGGTTTATGAAAAATATGCGATCCCAATGGTTTCACCTGCTAACTCTGCGGTAGAAGTAACATCAAGGGGATTAAAAACCGTCAACCGTATTGTCGCTCGTGATGACTTCCAAGGCCCTGCAGGTGCTGAATTTGCCGTGAATACATTAAAAGCAAAGAAAATCTTTATCATCCAGGACAAAACTGCCTACGGGACAGGTCTTGCGGAAGCTTTCAAGAAAGCAGCAGAGGAAAAAGGAGCTGAAATTCTCGGCTTTGAAGGGATTACCGTTGGAGAAAAAGATTTTAATGGAGTTCTCAACCAGGTCGTTTCGAAAAAGCCTGATTTAGTCTATTTTGGAGGAATCTACGCTGAGGGCGGTCTCATTATTAAACAAGCCCGTGAAAAGGGCATTAATGCTCCATTCCTTGGCGGGGATGGTTTAGATGCTTCTACATTGGTTGAAATAGCTGGCGGTGCGATCAAAGATACGTATATTACCTCGTTGGCCGGGGATTCAACGAAATCAGAAGAAGGGAAGAAGTTTACAGAGAGCTATAAAGCAAAATTCAACAAAAATACTGAATCATATTCAGTTTACGGCTATGATACGATGGGCGTTGTTTTAAAGGGCATTGAAGATGCCATTAAAGCAAATAACAACAAAATGCCTACTCGTGAACAAGTACGGGATGCCGTTCGAGGTGTGAAGGACTATCAAGGTGTTTTAACAAAAGTCAGCTTTGATGACATCGGCGACAATAATTATGCAAAAGTGTTTATTTATAGTTTTAAAGAAGCGAAATACCCAGCTGAATTAGTGGGTGAAGTTAGTAAATAAACAAGATTGAAAAGGGTATACCTCATTTTTTCTGAGTGAGAATACCCTTTTCTTCTATGAAAAATGGGGACAAGGGGTGAAAGCTTTTGTTTAACGAAATACTCCAAACAATCCCGCAGGTTTTGATTGATGGTCTTACCTTGGGGGCGGTGTACGCCGTTATTGCCATAGGATACACCATGGTATACGGGATTTTGGAATTAATTAACTTTGCACATGGAGAAATTTTTATGTCAGGTGCATTTATAGGAACAGCCATTTTAATCGTTTTAACAGGAGTAGGGTGGGTTTCATCCGTACCGGCGATTTTGATGCTGATAGCGGTACTCTTATTTACAGCTATTCTAACAGGCTTGTTGGGAATGGGAATCGAAAGGGTGGCATATCGGCCATTGCGAAATGCGCCTCGGTTAATCCCGCTGATTACGGCAATTGGTATTTCATTCTTATTACAGGATATTGTTCGATTCATTGCAGAATTAAAAAAAGGAAATTACATTGTGACTGGCCCGAGTTTATTTACCAACCAGATTTCCATTAAAGCCTCATCGCTGAGTTCCATGTTTAATGATGCAACGATTAAAACCTCGTTTGTGATTGTTCTTGTTGCTGCGGTGATCATGATGACTGGTCTTGACCTTTTTGTTAATCGTACAAAGTGGGGAATGGCGCTAAGAGCTGTCGCGCAGGATCGTGAAACAGCTTCATTAATGACGATAAATGTAAATAAAGTAATCTCGATGACCTTCTTTATTGGTTCAGCCCTAGGTGGAGCAACTGGGGTGCTTTTTGCTGTACAATATGGAACGATTGACCCATATATTGGCTTTATTCTTGGATTGAAGGCGTTTACTGCTGCTGTATTAGGAGGGATTGGAAATATTCGTGGAGCGATGTTCGGAGGGTTACTGCTTGGATTATTAGAAATGTTTGCCTCGGCCAATTTAACCCTTTTATCCCACGGAGTGTTTGGTGCCGAGTATAAAGATGTATTTGCGTTTATCATCTTAATTCTTGTACTACTTTTTAAACCGGAGGGCTTATTTGGCAAACCGGTAACCGAGAAAGTGTAGGTGAGAAGAGTGAAAGCACTTTGGAATCACTATAAACAAAATAGATTAGCACAAGGGGTTTTTCTTCTTATTTACATTGGAGTCACATCTCTTGGTTTATTTTTAGCGCAAAAATCCGTAACTGCATTTCTTCTCCTATTAGCATCACTTTTACTTTTATATTTTACCAACTTCAAGAATCTTACCAAATGGGTCATTGCTGGTGTGGTGCTCGTATTTTTACTCCCTTTCACAGCAAGTAATGGTGATGGCTATCAATCCTATATGGAAGTGGCGACACTTGTTGGAATCTATATATCTATGGCACTGGGGTTGAATATTGTCGTAGGGATGGCCGGGCTTCTTGATTTAGGTTTTATCGCATTTTTTGCCGTCGGTGCCTATACCTATGGAATTTTTGCTACAGCGCAAGCAAATAATTTTATGCCATTTGGTCATTTTCCACTTTCAGGAGAAAGTTTTTGGATCTTTATTTTAGTCGGGTGTTTTATTGCCGCCTTATTCGGGGTGCTGCTTGGAATACCGGTCCTTCGGGTAAAAGGAGATTATTTGGCCATCGTTACACTGGGCTTTGGTGAGATCATCCGAATTATCTTTAATAACCTGGACCGCCCACTTAATATAACGAACGGAGCAATGGGACTCGCTTCTGTTACGCCGCCCCGCCTGTTTGGAATAGACTTTCTCTATCCAAGTCAATTCTATTACGTTGTCCTGATTATACTGGTATTTACCATTTTTACTGTCCGCCGTTTTGAACATTCAAAAATAGGCCGCTCTTGGAAAGCGGTAAGGGAAAATGAAATAGCTGCCCAGGCAATGGGGGTCCCTTTAGTAAAAACAAAATTAATGGCATTTGCGATTGGCGCTTCCTTCTCTGGAATGATGGGGGTTGTCTTTGCTGCAAAACAAGCCTTTGTGGATCCGACTAGTTTTACATTGCTTGAATCCATTACGATTCTTGTCATGGTTATCTTGGGTGGAATGGGCAGTGTCCCAGGTGTGATCCTCGGAGCTGCGGTTATGACAATTCTAAATCTTCAAGTATTAACAGAGATAACAAATTGGTTGAATCAACTAAGTACGTCAGGAGCTTTATCAATTCCAGATGCACTGTCACCTTCAAAAATGCAAAGGATGATCTTCGGATTGCTCTTAATCCTGTTTGCACTCTATCGGCCACAAGGTCTCCTGCCGGCCAAGAATCGGAAATATAATGTAAAAGCATTACAAAAGGGGAGCAAGGAGGCTGCCGGGGAAACGATATCAGACCAATCACCAATCGAGAAAGCTCAGGAGGTATAGCAAATGGCCATTTTAGAGGTGAAAAACCTATCGAAAAGATTTGGCGGTCTAATAGCGAATCAGGACATATCCATGACAGTGGAGAAAAATTCGATCACCGCAGTTATTGGGCCAAACGGGGCTGGGAAAACAACCTTTTTTAATATGATTACGGGTGTTTATCAGCCTACTTCGGGGACGATCTTACTTGAAAATGAAAAAGTAAATGGTTTAAAGGCGCATGTTGTGAGTCAAAAAGGAATCGCTAGAACCTTTCAGAATATCCGTTTATTTAATGAAATGTCCGTGCTTGAAAATGTGATGGTTGGAATGCATACACGGTTAAAAGCAGGACTTATTGGAATTTTATTCAATCTTCCCACCATACGGAATGAAGAGATAGCTTCAGAAATAAAGGCGTATCAATTATTAGAATATGTAGGGCTTGATTCCTTTGTAAATGAAAAAGCGTGCAATTTAAGCTACGGGGCCCAAAGAAGATTAGAGATTGCGAGGGCGCTGGCAGTAGGTCCAAAGATATTATTATTAGATGAGCCGGCAGCAGGGATGAATCCAAAGGAGACGAAAGAACTTACCAAGCTGATTAAAAGGATGAGAGATGAATTCAATTTAACTGTCATATTAATTGAACATGATATGAAGCTTGTCATGGAAATCTCTGAACAAATCTTCGTACTCGATCATGGTGAAAAAATTGCAGAAGGAAGGCCTGAGGCCATCCGTAATAATCCAAAAGTGATTGAGGCATATCTAGGATCAGGGGCTGTTCATGCTGGATAGGAGGAAAATCGATGCTTCAATTAAACAACGTAGAAACCTTTTATGGCGGTATACAGGCTTTAAAAGGAATTGACGTTTCCGTTGAAAAAGGAGAAATTGTTACACTGATTGGCAGTAATGGTGCCGGTAAATCAACGACATTAAAATCCATTAGTGGTCTTGCAAAAGTAAAAACAGGAAACATTGTTTATAATGGAACGGATATTACCAATAAACCAGCTCATGAAACAACCCTATTAGGAATTGCCCATGTTCCCGAAGGCAGGAGGATTTTTCCAAGACTTTCAGTCAAAGAAAACTTATTAATGGGAGCTTTCTCAGTAAAAAGTAAGCAGTTGATTGAGGAAAGAATGGAGCGGGTCTTCCACTATTTCCCTAAGCTAAAGGATCGACTGGAGCAAAAGGGAGGCACAATGAGCGGCGGGGAACAGCAAATGCTAGCGATCGGAAGAGCCCTAATGATGTCGCCGGATTTACTCATGTTAGACGAGCCTTCCATGGGCCTTGCCCCCATTATTGTCGAACAAATCTTTGAAATCATAAAAGAGTTGAACGAAGAAGGCATTACGATCCTGCTCGTTGAACAAAACGCCTATCAGGCCTTACAAGTTGCCGATCGCGGTTACGTCATCCAAACAGGCGAAATTAAGCTTAAAGGGTACGGCCATGATCTGATAACAAATGATGAAGTTCGGGAGGCCTATTTGGCGTAAGGGGGAAAATTATAGAATAATAGAAATTCAAACATAAAAAAAATGTCAGACCCCCGGTGCGTTAACGCTTTATCGCACTGGGGGTCTGACACGTTTAATCTGATCCAACCGAAAGCTTATTTTCAGTCGTCACCCCTGTTATTTTAGCTAATTATTTGTTAAGAAAAGCAGCTTTTATTTGGATGTACTGGTCTTGTTCATAAACTTCAATAAATCGGTAAGCAATGTACTAAAAGTGGATAGATGTTCTTGGACTCGACCCGGATATTCAGACTCGATAAACTCAAGGGTATCATTTTTAGTATGCCAAACTCCACCATATTTAACAGTTTGGTCATACCCATCAAGTTCGCCTATTTCCCAGTTGGTTGCCTCTAGGTATCCGTAAGGGATTCCAAGATCTTTAAATGGTGCATGATCGCTCCAGTCACCTGTAGTACCTGCTGGATATTCCGGATTCAAGCCCGGATTGGTTCCGACATTTAACTTTTTCTTTTTCACGATTTCCAAAGCTTGGTCACGAATGAAGCCAGCTTCCCTGGCACTGCCATAAACATACATTTTGTCTCCGACGGCAAGACTATCCATATTAATCATGCCAATAGTATTTTCTATTTCTTTTTGCGTCATATTGGCAGCATAGTGGTTTGATCCCCTTAGACCAGTTTCTTCAGCTCCAAAAGCAATAAACACAATGGAGTAGGGAGTAGGGATATTTTTTAACACCTCGGCAACTTCCAATAGGATTCCCACACCCGATGCATTATCATCGAAACCGCGTCCTACGGAAACCGAATCATAATGGGCGCCAACGATGATCTGCTTACTAGATTTCCCAGGTTTATAGGCAATCACGTTTGAAGATTGGGTAGTTGTTCCTCGTCTTGAATAGGTAAAATCCTGTACGGCCGTCTCAAATCCGATTCGTTTAAATTGGCTTTCAATATATTCCTCTGCTTTTCGCTCATTGACCGATCCAGCCACCCGTGGTCCTATTTCATAGGCTAAATATTTCATATGTTCATAGGCCATGGCCCCGTTTTTATGTACAAGAGATGGATGGTAAGAAACGGTTTGAGCAGTTGCACCCCCAACAATTGTCAAAAGGCTAAACATCATAGCAATAAACGATATCGTTATTTTCTTCTTCATTGCCTCGACTCCTCATTAGTATATTTTTAACAAGAATAATAGATTCTTTATAAAGAAACAATAGATTTGACAAAGGATATCAAAAGGAGACAAATTTCATCTATGTACTTATACAAATAAGATGACAGAATCATCCTTAATGCATAAAAAGACTTAGACAAGCTCAAGTGAAATTTTATTCTTTTGAACATAAGAGGTAAATAAGGAGAATAAACATCAAAATAGTGTGGCTAATTTTTACTGGGAGGAAAAAACATGAATGATGTCTTTGAGAAGACAGCGAGATTTGAACATCGTTTTTGGCTCCAAATATTAGGTGATCATTCAAGGTTTATTTATGAAGCGCTTGCACCCGTTCAGGTAGAGGAAATTGAAAAGGCCGCAACGTTTATCCAAGTATTTGACACACTTTTAGAACGGACAAAATCTTCTGAATTGGTGTCATTAACAAACGAATCAGAATCAGAAGTAATAAAATTACGAGAATTTAAATTAGAATTGATAAAAAAACACCTTATCGGAAAAATCAAAATTCATCTTTCACCTACGTTTCTTAATCACATGGTAAATGAATTAGAGGAATATGTAAGGATTTTGAAGCACCTTAAAGCAGGGCAGGTACCACCAGTTTACCATGAACTACACCATCATCTATTATGGCTATCCGATGCTGCAGGCCATTCAGAGGCAATTACCAGTAATCTAGATGGTGTTGAAAAGAAATTAAGGGAGAAAAGTAATGCCTTTAAGAAGGAGTTTGAAGATTTTTACCTAAAAGCAGTAGAACTAGCTGGCTATCTAAGAACCAATTTGACAACATTCCCCGCATTGGCAAAAATGAATTCCGACACTCAGTTAGAAATAAAGCTATTTCAAAATTTTTTACATGAAATTGAAGAACTAGGGTTAAGTAATCAAGCATTAGGAACATTTGCACCATTAATGGCGGACCATATGTCACGTGAGGAATGTTATTATCTTATGAAGTTAGCAGAATCTGCGAATCTTGATTCACCAAACTGTGACCCTACTAAACCTCGACTTAAGGAATGATAAAAGGTAGCTTAATCCAAATAACACCTTCGAGATGAAATGGGGGAGTTAAAAATAGATTCTTAAGACAATAAAGAGAAAGCCTGTATCTTGGTTTACTTAAGATACAGGCTTTCTCTTTTGGTACGAATGGTTATTTTTTTAATCTTCCGGCCTTCTTGGCCGCTTCTTTTAAGATGACTTCGATTTGGGCGTTAACACTTCTAATTTCATCTTCCGCCCATTTTTCCAGTACTTCATATAATTTGGGATCAATGCGCAGCGGAAATGATTTTCTTTTTGTCATTTATGACACAACCTTAATAAATGCTTCCTGTATTTATGATGGGCTGCGTTCCTTTCTCGGAAACAATGGCGACCATGAGGTTATTGACCATCTGCGCCTTTTTCTCTTCATCAAGCTCGACAATTTCCTGTTCCGCAAGCTGATCAATCGCAGCTTTTACAAGCCCAACGGCACCGTCGACAATCACTTTGCGAGCAGATAAAACAGCCTGTGCTTGTTGTCTTTGCAGCATTGCAGAAGCAATCTCGGAAGAATAGGCGAGATGCATAATTCGGGCTTCGATGACATCCACACCAGCAACATCTAATCTCTTTTGTAAATCTGACATTAATACATCTGCGACTTCATCGCTATTTTGGCGAAGTGTTAAGGTGTTTTCCGTATTGCCAAACGAATCATAAGCATATCTGCTGGCAATATGACGAATACCGGTTTCACTTTGTATTTGAATAAATTTTTCATAGTTTTCCACATCATATAAAGCTTTTGCTGCATCCCTTACTTTATACACAACAACAGCTGCAATTTCAATCGGATTTCCTTCTAAATCATTTACTTTTAATCTCTCGCTGTTAAAGTTTGTCACGCGTAAGGAAACGCTACGTTTGAAAGTAAAGGGAATGGTAGCCCATAATCCTTGATCCCGGATGACACCGAGATAGGTTCCAAAGAACGTTAATACTTTTGCTTCGTTAGGCTGAACAATCGTTAAACTTGTAGCAACAATTAATCCAATGAGTATGACGACGATTCCGGTTATTTTGACCGGGATTTCTCCGGTTACGATGAAATAGATTCCAAAACCAATACACAAAAGCGCAATTATTAGTGCGGCAAAACCATTCATTTTAAAAATTGATTTTTCTTTCATCAGGACCCCTCCTTATAATAAAAAGTGATATAAAAGTGATATCACATTTATATCATAATACAGTTACTGAAAAAAGTAAAATATTTAATTGTTTACCAATGTTGGGAGGTTGGTTTTTTGTAAGGCTCTGTTAAAGGTAAATGTTGATATTTGATACTTGTCCGAAATCTTGATATAATTAGCATAAGAACAAGAGTTCGGGGGTTATCAAGGTGAGCAAAGCGTTTAGCAACTTGTTAAAGTATATCGACAAATTACCACATACAAAAAAAGAACAAGTTTACCAATGGGTTAAACGCTATGTTGAGCCTTCTTCCTCTGCTGGTGGTCGTTTAATTGATGAAATGAGAGAAACAAGATTCAAGGAAGGATTCGTGTGTCCTCATTGTTCATCAGAACTCGTTGTTCGATTCGGAAAATATAATGGTAGGCAACGGTATCGGTGTAAATGTTGTAGCAAAACCTTTACTGACACTACTAATACCGTTTTGTACCGTACCCGAAAAGGCAACGAGTGGATTACATTTGTTGATTGTATGTTCAAAGGATATTCACTGCGAAAATCGGCTGAAATCGTAGGGGTTACTTGGGTTAAGCTTTTTTATTGGAGACACAAATTGTTGAGTGCTTTGAAACAAATGGATTTTGAACATTTTGATGGTATCGTTGAAATTGACGAGACCTATTTCCTGTACTCTCAAAAGGGACAACTTGGCATTACTGACCGTAAACCTCGAAAACGTGGAGGGAAGTCTAAATACAGAGGCATTAGCCACGAACAGGTCTGTGTTCTTGTCGCTAGAGACCGCACAAAATCTACTGTATCCAAAGTTGCTTGTATGGGTCGTGTTGTGAAAACTAAGGTTGACAACTTGATTGGTTCTAAACTGACATCTAATAATATACTCGTTACAGATGCTTGGAGAGCCTATAAAACCTATGCAAGAGAAAAAGGATTAGAACATTATAGGATTAAATCAAATGATGGCAAACACGTTATAAAAGGCTTATTCCACATCCAAAATGTAAACGGTCTTCATTCCCGTATGAAACAATGGATAGACCGCTTTTAAAGGTGTGGCTACGAAATATCTTGATAATTACCTTGCTTGGTTCTTATTTGTCGATAGTCGTAGTAACGAAAGCACTAAACAGCATATAAAAGAATTTCTATTAACGTCATTTGTATTTGAAGTGACTGATACATATGACAGTTTGAGACTGTCAAAATTCAATATGTAGTTTTACAACCAGTTTAACCCACATAATGTATATCAGGAGGTGAGTAGTAAATTTGAAGGAAATGTTAGAAAAAAGATTAGCTTATTTATATTCTGGGGAATTATCTTCTATAATCGTTTTTGTCCCTGTTAGTTATCTATTAAATTATGCATTCCCTAATCTACAATTATATTCTCTATATTCATTTTGGGTATCCTTTATCCTTTTAGAGTTTCTTTTATTACAAGGAACGATTTATTGGTATGCAAAACTTAAAAGACTAAGAAATGAGAAGTCGGCTATAACTCCGATTAAGATTGTTCGACTGTTACATTGTTCAAAATCGCTTAATATAGTTATGATTATTACCGCAATTGTTGCATTTGCTTTTGATTTCATTAAATGGTATCCATCTTTTCCATTGGGTGGATTATCAATTGCATTCTTCATTTTTATCTTTGCAATTTTAGAGTTTATTAACTACTTTTACATTCAACTCTCATACGATAATGTCTCTGACATTAAAAATTTGTTAAAAAGTAGAAAATTGAAGAAATCCTCTCTGAATAAAGATTTTAAAAGAATAAATAAATTGGAACTCTGAAAATTGAGTTCCAATTTATTTTTACCATAAAATCAACAATGAATTTTAACAGAGCCTTTTATAAAAATGAAAGCATATTTTGATTTCCCAAAATCACCATCGCTGAAATTGATTCAAAATTATGCTAATCTTGTGATATTACTGAAAGGAGTGATTCGTGATGGGCAAATCAATTCCGGAAATCACACTAAATGATGGGATAACATTGCCAGTAATCGGTTTGGGTACATATAAACTGAAAGGGAATGAAGGGGCCAATTCCATCCAAAGTGCCATTGATATCGGCTACCGACTCATCGATTCTGCTTATAATTATGAAAACGAGGGAACGGTAGGGGAAGCCGTTAGACGCAGTTCTGTTCCAAGAGAAGAATTAAGAATTACATCTAAGTTACCAGGTCGCTATCAGTCGTATGACAAAGCGGTTACGACGATTCAAGAATCGTTGTATCGTGCAAATTTGGATTATTATGATTTATATCTGATTCATTGGCCTAATCCTAAACAGGACACATATGTGGAAGCGTGGCAAGCATTAATTGACGCCAAAAAATCGGGTCTGATTCGTTCGATTGGTGTTTGTAATTTCTTACCTGAACATATTGAACGTTTAGAAAAAGAAACTGGTGTTAAGCCAAGTATTAACCAAATCGAATTACATCCTTTTTTCAATCAAGCTGAACAAAGAAGATGGCATGATGAGAATAATATTGCGACAGAATCGTGGAGTCCATTTACACGAGGAATGAAAGACATAAATATCGACACGATTCAAACAATCGCCGAACATCACAACAAGACTATTTCACAAGTTATTTTACGGTGGCATTATCAACTGGGGGCTATTGCGATTCCTAAATCTGCTTCTCCTGAACGACAACATGAAAATCTATCTATTTTTGACTTTTCCCTAGATGATACAGAAATGAGCATGATTTCAGGGTTAACACGCCCTGATGGCAGAATTAACAATCAAGATCCTGCTACATATGAAGAGTTTTAAACCTTTCCGATACTATATATCTTCTTCAAGAAGGCTGTTTTCGTAAATAATGTTGTTAATAACAGTTTTTTTCAACTGAAGGTCAGATCCCCGTTGTGCTAAAGCATTAGCTCGTTGGGGGTCTAGCCATCTTTCCCATTACTAATATATATAAGTAATCTGCTATATTTTTTATGTAAGTGACCTTAAACATTCATTAAAATGATATCTTCGTTATAAAAATATCCGAATTCATTTTCATCGAATTTCACTTTATAAGCATATGTCTCTGATATACACGCATTTCGCTCACAAATTGTCCCTATTCTATTTTCAAATTCTTTTAGGTAAAAATAATCTTCTAGTTCCATAGATTCTTTGTTTACTCTTTTTATCTTCACCTTTTCCCCAACCTCGAAGTTAGTCATAGTAAGGTTATGATTAATATTCGTTGTTCCTTTTGATCCCAGAAAATCCATATGTTTTTTTTTCATACTTTCCATTAAAAACATCTCCCACTACCATTTTGATCATATCTATTCTAATTTATAGCATTTCTCTCCCACTACCAGACGATGAACTTTTTCGAATATTTCTTCATAGCTCGTATTGAGTGCAATAGCTAATTCTTTGAACAAGATATTTAGAATAGTAGTTAAAATTTTGCTATCGTGTTCAAAAAACTTCTTCCCAGCCATTTCAATTTCATCCTTTTTCCGCAGAAGGGTGTTGGCTACTTTAGCAATTTCGATACGATTACCGGATTTCATAATCTCTGTATATACTTGGCCTCGCAATTGCGGCTTTTCAATCCAATTAATTCCTGCCGAATGAAACGAATCTAGTATTATTTCTGCTTCCTCTTTATTCATTAATTTCAGGATTAGAGTTTTGTTATTATCTACCGGAGTACTGATTGTCAATTCATGATTATTTTCTATGGGATGCAATACGTAGTAAGCCTTAGTAATCCCGGCATATGTCTTATCACAGATTTCATCTACACGGCATATACCATGTCCTGAATAGACAATTAAATCACCAATCTTATACATAGTAAAAACTCCTTTTAAATCATATTGTTAACTAAGTTGACTATATACAGTTTACTTCTTTTTTAGTTATATTGTCAACTAAATTGACAATATTGATTTATTTTTATATAGTAGTTATCAGTTAAAAGATTGGAGTGAAAAAGTTGAATTCTAACTTGCAACACTTAGATCTATTTGATTTGATTAGTGAACATCATATTCAACTTCGTAAGATATCGGAGAAATTGTGGAACGATAGCAATGATATTTATTTATCGAATTCAGAGTGGTTTATTTTAGCCAGGATCTATCAGAAAAAGCAGGCAACGATTTCATGCATTTCAAAACGAGTAGATATTTCCCGACAAGCCATTCATAAGTTCATTAAACGTCTTGAAGTAAAAGGATTAGTGGAAATTAACAATCTAGAAAATAATAAGAAAGAGAAAAGTATTCAGCTAACTAAATTAGGCAAAGAATGCTAAGAAAAAAATGAGTCCTTAAAGGCTCAGCTTGAAAACAAAATCGCTGAAAACATCGGTGCTGAGCAAATTATAAAACTAAAAGAAATCCTAAAATTAGATTGGAAATTATAGCAAACCTTCTTATTTTTTATGAAGAAAATAATTTGTCAGTTTTAGGTTTTGTGCATAACTTCACATGTGTTTTTTGGTGGATAAAAAAACTTGAGTGGATTTGATTTTATGTTAATACTCTATGGAAAACCAAGTGGGAGAACCTGCATAAAGGCGAAGGAATGGCTTCAAGAAAATAATATTCCGTTTATTGAACGCAATGTTTTTTCTGATCCATTAACATTTGTGGAGATTAAAAAAATATTGAGTCTAACGGAAAACGGGACAGAGGATATTATTTCACAACGTTCGATAAAGTATCAAAAAAAGGAAATTGAGATCGATCAGTTACAGTTGAAGGATCTATACAGCTTAATTCAAAAGAAGCCAAGCATTTTAAAGAGTCCAATCATTCATGACGGAAAGCGTTTTATGGTCGGTTTT
Source organism: Neobacillus sp. NPDC097160 (assembly GCF_044762155.1). Classification (NCBI taxonomy): domain Bacteria; kingdom Bacillati; phylum Bacillota; class Bacilli; order Caryophanales; family Bacillaceae; genus Neobacillus; species Neobacillus sp. NPDC097160. Next base: position 231,626 of record NZ_JBIWDU010000006.1, read on the forward strand.
AATGAATCCCAGATTCGCAGATTTGTGCCAAAAACAGTTCGCCATAACAATTTCTTGCAGTGACCAAAGGTGACCAAAGGGACGGTTCATATGGCTTTTAATGAGGTATATCTGACCATCAGAACTGTCCCCATGGATCCCCCTATGGATTAGTCAATTAAAAGATAACTCTTAAATTCTAGTTTCTTCGTTGTTTCCAGCTGGATGTATTCAGCATGTTCTAATTGAATCTTTTTCGAAAATAGGGGACCGTCATATACATATGTATGGTATTCACCTGATTCTCCCATCGGGCAAATTGTCGTCATTTGTACATCTTGCAGAAACGATTCATCAAGCAATCTGCCAAGCCACGTCTCATCGAGGACATCCTCTCTTACGCGAATAACAATGGCTTTATAACCAGAATGGACAAAGGTTTCCAGTAAAGATACAGCATCTTCTTTTTTGCTCCAAAGGGGGTACAAGGAATCTACTCCTGCAGCATTAGCTACGTTTTCGCCCCAATCTCGATGTTCAACTAAATAGAGATCTCCATAAGCAATGCCAGTAATCTTAAATTGATCCTTCAATTTTTGAAGAGTTTTAACAAATTCCTCTGTGTACGTTTCATAGGAACATTCGATAAAATGAACAGGTATAGAAAGGGCCTCTCCCTGTAATCGAATCATGTCCATTCGCTCTCCATGGCCGAATGTACGACCGAGTTCTTTTGGAACGGTAGTTACGAGACAAGCGACCTCATATCCCTTCTGAATAAGAGAATCCAAGGCCATACAACAATCCTTTCCGCCACTCCATGATAATGCCACTTGTTTCTTCATCATTCATCATCCTTATTAAATTAGTATGTAATATTGATAGTTTATCATAAAAATGATAGGGAATCAGTCTCCAATGAATGAAAGCAGTAACGGATCCGGGAACTGACTCCATTTTTCAAAAACTTGACTAATATGAATGATTTAGTTTATTCTGAATATCCCATGTTTCCAAAAATTGAATAGTGAGGTGACTTGTACAAGGATGAGTACCAAAGACCAAGTGTCTGTGCGTGACCATAAAGACTATCAAACAGAAGTGGAGCGCTTAGAGTTTACAAAGGAATATATACATACCGTTTTAGAGATTTCTAAGGGGAATAAAGAATTTTTCCTTGAAAACATGAAACAAGCGTTTGCGGATCTGGACCCTCAGGATAGTAGTACGAGCTACACTGACCTCCTCGCGAATGCAAGATTTCTTGAATTAGCTGAAAGTGAACTGAAAAGGCTGGAAAGCGTGATTGGCAAACCATATTTTTCAAGGATCGATTTTACGAGCAATAGTACAAAAAAGGAAGAAATGTTGTACATAGGTAAGGTATCCTTGTTTGATCGTGTGACACAGCAGCCCATTATCGTGGATTGGCGTTCACCGATAGCCAATGTCTACTATGATGGCCGGCTGGGAGATGTGTCATATGAAGCATATGGGGAGACACAAACCGGTTACTTAGCATTAAAGAGGCAATATGAAATCGTCGATGGATTATTAAAAGAAATCCGAGATATCGATTTGACCACGCACGATGAACTTTTGCAGAAATCTTTGTCAGGTAAAGCAGATAATCGATTAACAGAAATCGTTGCGACCATTCAAAATGAGCAAAATGAAGTGATCCGGGCATCACTGAAACACCCGATTATTGTTCAAGGGGCCGCCGGAAGCGGGAAAACAACCATCGCACTCCATAGAATATCCTACTTTCTCTATTCCTTAGGGTTTAGCTTTCCTCCAGAAAAATTAATGATTCTCGCACCTAACCGACTGTTTATTGATTATATTTCTGCCGTCTTACCTGAACTAGGGGTCAACAAAATTAATCAAACCACTTTTATCGATTTTATGAGAAGTTGCTTGGGACAGAAAATAAAACTATTTTCTCCCAATACGAAACTAATGAAGCTCCTTGAAAGTAAAGGAACATCCAAATCAATCCAATGGGTTTCCAGCTACAAGGGATCACTCGAATTTAAGTCATTAATTGATCATTATGTTAAGGAATTGGAATGTAATCTTGCACCCAAAGAGGATTTTAGGGTGGAAAAATCCATTCTTTTGAAAGGTCAAAAGCTTAAAAATCTTTTTTTGAAAGAATATACATATTTACCAATCTATAAAAGGATCAGTAAAATTAAGTCCTTATTAGAAGATGATTTGAAAAAGAAGAAAACCATCATGCTAACAAACCTTAATAAGAAATACGATGCTGCTTTAGACCAGATTCTATATAGCAGGAGACTCGATTCGGAAAGAAGAAAGCAAAAAGTGACCATGCTGATGGAGAGGAAAGAAGAAAGATTGAAGCTGGTGGAGAAAGAGGCAAAGGCAGCGGTAAAAAAATATATGGAACCGCTTGTCATGAAAGATATTTTTACCTTATACAAGGAATTGATGTCTTCACCTGAATTGATCAAAAAGCATTCCACTACACTTTCGGATCAACAATGTAGGATCCTAAGTTCGTTTTGTCAGAAAATTTTTGCCAGAGGAGCATACGAACTGGAGGATTTAGCGCCATTATTTTATATGAAGGCAAAATTGGAAGGCATCGAAGAAAAATATAAAATGCGCAGTATCTTTATTGATGAAGCACAGGATTACAGCTATTTTCAATTTGCCGCATTAAAAGAAGGCTTCGATACCGACTTGTTTACCATTGTGGGAGATTTAGCACAAGGGATTCATTCCTATCGCGGCTTGAATAGTTGGGCACCTGTATTGAAAGAAATATTTCCAAATGCAAATTATCAAACCTTACAAAAAAGCTACCGAACGACCGTTGAGATTATGAATTTGGCAAACGAAATCCTTCAATTGATCGACCAAGACTTGCCAAAGGTCCAACCAGTCATTCGACATGGTCAAAAACCATTGTTTAAAACAATTGATCCTGTGAATCAAGAACAAGTCCGCCTGCAGCTGGAACAAGATATTGCCTCACTCAAAGAGGAAGAGCTTCACTCGATTGCCATCATTGGACGTACCGATAGAGATTGCCAAAGAATCTATCAAATCCTAAAAGATAGTCATCTTCCGATTCAATTAGTTGAGGAAAAAGAAGATATGAAGAAGGGGCACATCGCGATTTTACCTTCATATTTATCGAAAGGATTGGAATTTGATGCCGTTCTGATTGTTTGCTTGGAAGAACCGTATGCAAAAGTAGATCTGGATATCAAATTAATGTACGTATCTATGACAAGACCGATGCATCGATTGTATTTATACGGAGGGGACCCGGCAGACTTTTTATTACAACACGCGGACGCTTTACATTTCGACTGTTAAAATGAAGCAAAGTACCGGGGGAAGGACCGGGGGGACGGTTCTTCTGGCTTTTTTGGTCAAGGAAAGAGATTAAAAAAGGCCATGAGAACCGTCCCTGTGGCATCCTATTAATCCTGCAATAATATACTATAGCCCTTTTATTTTAAGATGTATGATTACATGAGTATACCTTGAAAGGAGGATCCTCATGAATATTACATCTTTTTTACTATACTGTTTTATTGTTACTTTTACACCAGGACCTACCAATATCGTCATATTATCCACCGTTAATAATTTAGGGGCGAAAAAGGCAATGGAATATACGTATGGAGCAACGATTGCTTTTGGTTTATTGCTTGTTATTTCTGCTATGTTGAATTCAATGCTGATATCGATCATTCCAAAAATTTTAACTGTTATGCAGATCATCGGAAGCTTATATATGTTCTATCTCGCATATCAAATTTACAAAGAAGATACGTCAAAGCCAACTGTAATCCAAACTGGTACCTTTATGTCAGGCTTTCTAATGCAGTTTATAAATCCAAAGGTAGTACTATTTACAATAACGGTCATTCCTAGCTTCATTATGCCGTACCATACCGAAGTGCCTGCAGTGACCTTAAGTGTGTTAGTTATAACTGTTATTGGATTCTTGGCATTTATTACTTGGGTGCTATTCGGTACAATCTTCAAGCAGTTTTTACAGAATCATAGTAAGATAGTGAATGTAATGATGGCATTATTTTTGGCTTATTCTGCAGTAATGATTTGGATGTAGGGAAGTTTAGTATGAGGTGAATGTAATGGACAAATTTATCTATAAGAAATCGGCAGGTATTACTGCGTTGTCAGCAAGTATGACTGATTTTACATATAAAAAGCATTCTCATAAGGAGTATGCAATAGGAGTAACCTTGCGTGGTATCCAACATTATCATTTGGATGGAAGTTTACAATTATCCTATCAAAATGGGGTTATGCTTTTTAATCCTGAACAGGCACATGACGGAAGGGCACATGATGAGGCAGGCCTTGATTACATTATGCTCTATATTGAGCCACAGTTGCTTTTAGAGGTTATGGAGAAAAAGGATATTGTACGTTTTGCAAACCCTATTGTGTATGATTATAGACTTGAACAAAGAATAGTAAGCCTTTCACATGCGATATTAAACGAAAAAGATGAAGCTTTGTGCAGTGAATTACTCGTATCCCTTACAGACAGCCTTATTCAAACGAATCTTTCTACAAATTATAAGAAAGATACCGCTCTACTTAGAAAAGCAAAGGATATGCTTCATGCCAACTTAGAACATGTACTGAAACTTGATGAGATATGTAATGAGCTCAATTTATCGAAATTTCAGTTTATCCGATTATTCAAGAATCATACCGGAATTTCACCATACCAATACTTTCTTAACTGTAAGATTGAACGTGCAAGGCAGTTAATAGAAAAAAATGGGGATATCTATTCTGCAGTAGCCCAATGTGGTTTTGTTGATTTAACCCATTTAAATAAACACTTTAAAAGCGTATATGGAACAACAGCATATGAATATATCTCACATTTACATTGAGGAGGAGTAGCCTATGAAAAAATCCAGTATTATTTTCTTTGAAAGAAAATTTCCAAGTGCAAACATGATCCTTATTCAGGATCAGCTCCCGATCCTGATCGATACTGGTTTTGGAAGTGATGCGAAAGAGACAGAGCAATTAATAAAAGAGGCAGGCGTTGCACCAGAAGAATTACACCTTATTGTAAACACGCACTATCATAGTGACCATGTAGGAGGCAATTTTCATCTTCAAAAAAATTATGGGGTAACGATTGCTGCTCATAAATGGGATGCCGATTTAATTAATTCTTGTGACCCTGAAGCTTGTAGTGCAGAGTGGTTAGATCAGCCTGTAGAACCTTATCGTGTCGATAAAAAGCTATCAGATAACGATGAGATTCATACAGGTAGCAGGACCTTGAAAGTCTTGCACACACCGGGACATACGTTAGGGCATATTTCTTTGTATGAACCTGAGGAAGGAATATTAATTTGCGGGGATCTCTTTCACAAAAATGATATCGGATGGTTAAATATCTTTCGAGAGGGTGTTTCATCTATCCAACGATCGATAGAAAGTTTGGAGCGGTTGTCCCTGCTCCGGATTGAGCAGGCATATTCAGGTCATGGACCTCAAATGGAGAATCCTATGGCTGCCATTGATGCAGCAAGGGAACGGTTTGAAAAGTGGCTCAAGGCGCCAGAAAAAGTTTCATGGCATGCCTGCAAGAGGATTTTTTCATTCACCTTAATCATGAAAAATGGAATGGCAAAAGAAGAAATCGATCACTACCTACTAAACTGTGGCTGGTTCCAAGATTTTGCACGCTACTCTTTCCAGCTTCAACCAGAAGAATTTATTCCAATCCTACTCGATGAAATGATTCGTTCCGGAGCAGCAAGCTGGCACAATCATCATTTAATCGCCACCGCCCCGTACCAAGTACCACAACAAGAGAAATGGATGAATAAGAACATAAAGCCGAAAGATTGGAAACCTCAAGATATTCTCTAATAATTTAATAAAAGGGGAATCAGTCTCTTCTTTGTTAATGAAGCGGGATAGTTGTATATTGTTTAAAATTTTTGTAATATTCGGATTACGATTAACTACAGTATTAAACTTTTAGGGGGAGATTTATTTGTCATTAAAAGTAGGAGATATCATTACGTTTGAACGGACTTTTACAGGAAGGGACGTTGAATTATTTATAGAGATTTCAGGTGATGAAGGGATTCATCATACAACCCCTGATGAACAGGGGAGACTTGTCATTCAGGGGTTGCTAACTGCTACATTACCAACAAAAGTTGGTGGAGATCACAATGTACTTGCTCGTACGATGAATTTTGAGTTTTTAAGACCAGTTTTTACTGGGGATACAATCATTTGTGAAGTGAAAATTGAAAAATACGAAAGGCAAGAGAATAATAGAACAGCCATTATGGCATCCTTTTTATGTAAAAATCAGAATGAAAAAGAAGTATTAAAAGGTGATTTTTCAGGTGCTATACTTTAATCAAAAAACAAATTTAAACCCCATAACTCTCTTGTGTTGAGTAATTTTACAGGAAGCGTGGAGACGGTTCCTATGCATGGACAAATATAAATGAAAATGTTCAAATGAATAAAAGAGTAACGAAAAAAGTGCCCAATTTCTCTATTTTTAATACTGAGGAATTGGGCTTTTTTATTGAATTTTTAATATCGCATTGCTCCTGCCTCTCGGGAAGTCATTGCACCTTGTCCTTCGCTTACATCTTTTTGAATTTCTTGTTTCACATTTTGTGCATTCGTTCCGGCAAATTCCGGTTTCATGATAGGACTCAAATTCTCTATAGCTTGTTGGTCTTGTTGCATTATCCATTATCCTTTGTACTTTTGGAGACATAAGCCATTCACGCATTAGTTAATGAAAAAGACGTGAACAAAAAACCAAGTAATGGATAGCACAGAATAAATAAAGAGCCAGGTTTCGTAAAAATACATTTAAAACATTAAATCAATGTGAGAAGTTTTTCCTTTCTTTGAAGGATAGATTCCGAAAGATTCTGGTATTAGTTGTGTTGATCGGTAGAGCAATTCAGATACAGTTACACTTTTATACCCGTTCTTATCTAAAAAGTCCAAAATGTTATCTAATGCTTTAACAGTAGAACAGGTTTGAGTATATTCACTACCATGCCAATCATGAAAAAGAATAATATTACCCGGCTTTATTCCTTTTTTTAAATAACTGCACATTTGATTTATCGGAGGATTTGCCCAATCACGGGAATCTTGATACCATGACCATAATACGACCGTTTTACCATTTTTTAAAGCTGTATTGATAATTTCATCATTATAAAAACCTCCTACAGGCCGATAAAGTGACGGTTTTAACCCAGTGAATTGCTTAATCATTTTATCTGTTTCTTCTAATTCGGATGATAATTTTGCAGAGGTTATATTTCCGTAAATATGGTGGAAAGTATGATTAGCAATTTCATGTCCCTCTTTCACTTCTCTTTTTAAAAAATCAGGAAATCTTACTACTTTATTGCCAGCTACAAAAAAGGTAGCTTTAGCATCATGTTTTGCCAATATATTAAGTATTTGTGGAGTGAAAACAGGATGAGGTCCATCATCAAAAGTAAGGGCAACTAACTTTTCCTTCGTGTTTACTTCCCAAATAACACGCCCTGTTTTTTCCAATGCTTCTCGACTATTAGTGGATGCAGCGGCATTTACTTGAAAGGTGAATAAAGGAATCAAAAGAATGGTAATAAGCAAAATTTTTTTCATTGGATACGCTCCTTATTTATGATGAACTTATTTTTTGATGTCTTTATTAAAAATATTTATCAAAAACAGGTAATTATGTGTTTGTTGGATCTAGTCGTTTCATGGTGCAGAGGTTTTATTCAATAGAAGAGGAGATACCTCTTCTTCAACTCATATGAAATTCATCGAAAAAAAGCAAAATCAAGTTCAAAAGTAATTTTTGGACGTAAATTTTGATAGTTTAGGGCTTAAAATCCCGCTAAAAGTGAAATTGTCTCGTTCGCTCAACTGTTCGTAACCCGTTATGGTAGAGGTACCCGGGAATACAAGGTAAAGCGCGCTTTCTGAAAGGGTTATACCATTGGAAAGCTTTGAACAGTTAGCCGAACAATACAAGCCAATGATCATCAAAATCATTCACTCACTACACATCTATAAAGACCAAGAAGAATTCTACCAGCTGGGGCTTATTGCCCTTTGGGAAGCCACCCGCCGCTTTGACGCGAAAAAGGGGAAGCTTGCCAGCTATGCTTACATGTATATTAAAGGGTATCTGCTCATGGAACTGAAGAAATGTCGTAAAAACGAGGAAAGAAATCTTTATCCTAATGAAGAGTTTTGGAGCGTCATAGAAGATCACGCTTCCTTATGCCCATTAGAAGAAGAAACGCTTCGCTCTTATTGCAATGGCCTAACACCCAACCAAACAAAGTGGGTCATCTACTCGGCCCATTATAGCTTATCTACAAGCGAGATTGCCGCATTAGAGAAAGTGTCTGTTTCTGCCGTAAAAGGCTGGCGTGCCGGGGCTCGTGAAAAAATAAAGAGGTTAATGATGGACTAGCGTACATGGGTACGGATCAATAAGCGGTTGTGTCAGACCCACGTCGTGCTAACGCTTTAGCGTGGTGGGGGTCTGACTTCTTTTTGGGGAGGACCACGGGGACGGTTCTACTGGCTTTTTGGGACAAGGAAAGAGATTAAAAAAGGCCATGAGAACCGTCCCTGTGGCACCTGTGGGCAGGGAAATGCAAGGGCATTCTCATCTATTGAGGAAATCTTTAAACAGAATGTTTTAACAAATCGTATTAACACCAACCATTTTGAAATGAAAATAAATGAGGTTATTCGATTGGCTGTAGCCGAGGATTTAATAAAAAAATGATAGGAAAATAGAGGTCACTTTTTCCGAATGTGGTTACATAATTTGATTAATAGGGTAGCAAGAATTGAACAGCACAAAATAGTTCTCCCTGTCCAATTTATACCTGGCGGTCTGCTTAAGAATCAGGGCTAAAACCTATTTTTCCACCAGTTTAGCCAGAACGATTTATATGTAAACTAAGAATGATAGTAATTAAAGAAAATCCGGTAAATATTGTGCCATCTCAATGACATCATTGTAGGCTTTTTTTCATACTATATTTTGGGGTGATAAAATGCCAAGAGTAAATTACCGAAGTTCAGATGTTGACTTAATGGCAAGGATGATGAGAGCAGAAGCCGAAGGAGAAGGAAAACAAGGGATGTTATATGTTGGAAATGTCATTGTTAATCGTCTTAAAGCAGATTGTTCAGACTTTAAAGGTTTAAGAAAAATTTACGATGTCATTTTTCAAATACAAGGAGGAAATTATTCATTTGAAGCTGTTCAAAAAGGAAATGTATTTTATCAAAAAGCGAGATCTGCTGAAAAAAGATTAGCAAAACAGAACTTGGATTATTGGAGAGAACACCCAGGGAAATATGCCCTTTGGTATTTTAATCCATATGCTCCATGCCCTCCAACATGGTACGGTCAACCTCATTCTGGTCAATATAAAAACCATTGTTATTATGAACCAAAAGCGGGAACATGTGATAGTGTTTATAAAGGTAGTTAAGCTTACTCATTGAGTAAGCTTTATTCCATTTTCCACCAACTCAATAACTAAAAAACTATATTTTATAGGATTACCTTATGCTTAATAGGAAATTCTATTGTTAGCAAAACTTTTAGATAACATTTTTGCTTTAGAAAGGTGGGAAGTGGATGGAGTCACTATGGCTTGAATATGCTTGGACATTGCTAATTCTAATCGGATTAGAAGGATTGTTATCGGCTGACAACGCTCTTGTACTAGCAGTAATAGCCAAGCATTTACCCGCAGATCAGAAAAAAAGCGCTATAAATTATGGAATCATCATGGCATTTGCTTTCAGATTTGCTGCACTTTTTGTCATTTCTTTTATTGCAAACGTTTGGCAAATCCAGGCGATAGGTGCAGCTTACCTTCTTTACCTAGGATTAAAGCATGTCATAAAGGCACGGTTCGGAAAAGGAAATGAGAATATTCATAAAGACGATGAAAAGGAATCCGTAGGAAAAGGTTTTTGGCCCACAGTAGGGAAGATTGCATTAGCTGATCTCGCTTTTGCAATTGATTCCATTCTAGCTGCTGTTGCACTTGCCCTTGGTCTTCCAGATTCACCACTTGACAATTTCGGCGGTATGGATGGGGGACAGTTCATTGTTGTTCTTCTTGGTGGTATTGCGGGCCTTGTTTTGATTAAGTATGCAGCAACTTGGTTTGTGCAACTTCTTGAAAAACGACCAGCTTTGGAAACAACAGCATATGCAATTGTTGCCTGGGTTGGTGTCAAACTTGCTGTCATTACCCTTGCCCATGAGGATATTGGTGTCTTAGATCATCATTTTCCCCACAGTACCGCTTGGACACTAATTTTCTATGGAGTCCTAGTAGGTATCGCTCTAATTGGTTGGTTTGCACCAGGTAAAAGGCCATAAAGTGGGCCATGGGGACGGTTCTACTGGCTTTTTTGGACAAGGATAGGAGATTAAAAAAGGACAAAAGAACCGACCCAGTGGCTACCTGCATGTTTTGGTTAATGAAAGCCATTTTAGAAGTATCCGTTAAGCGTTTTGGTCTTCATTAACTCGATGAAGACCATTTTGCTTGTATTTATACCGAGTTTTGGTCTTCATTATCAGAATAGATGGGGCTTATTGAACTTTTCTTAAGCCCTTGCCATCATGATTCTCTCGAATAACTTCTTCGCAAACCCCGTAAGAACGCCAAGAACAAGTTTCACAGACAACTTGAATATCGGCGGGGATCACATGCTTCCGGATACGGGATTCAATATCCTCCCATTTCAGAATTTGTCCAATTTTATGGTTCATTTTGTCTAAAATAACAGCATCTCTTTCATAAATCTGAACGACTTGGCAATGGTATTCACCGAGTTAGGGTACTTTTCACACAACTAATCTGGTCCCTTTACAAGCAGAATCAACGTTTTTGGGTCGTTTCTCAAGGTTTGATGCAACCGAGTCATATTTTCCACGTATTCTTGAGAATAACCCATTCACCGATAGCCTAAAAGGCAAAAAAGATGATGTCCTCGCAACTTATACATAATTCTCCCCCAGTTTGTTTAATTCTTTTTAATTTTAAAAGTAAACTATAATTGTAATTTGGTTAACATCTATATGGTGTATCATACCATATGATACTTTCTCAATAGGGAAATTTTTTTCTGCAGAACCAATCTGGAAATCAATCTATAACACATTTTTTTTAAGGTATTCCGATTATAGGAAGGTTTACAGAATCGGTGAATAAAGTGAATAAACATTTATATTAGGCTAATTCTAAAGAGAGTTGATAAGAAAAAGGAGATGAGTTGGATGGAGCCACATAAAATTACAAACATGATTATCGATGACGATTTTGCTGTTGAGGAGTATGTGACTACGGAATTTACCTACAATCATAAATCGTATAGCATAACATTTAAAAAAGCAGACCTTGAAATCATCAATTCCTGGGTGTTTGAGGATGGTACCTCATTTCCAGCAGATGTACCGGAAGCAATAGTGGAATCAATTAGGGAAGAAGTCAAAAAAGGAATCTAGGTTTCAGTTCGCAGTAGATACATATACATAGGAAAAAACTAACCTATTCTCTTACGGCTAGGTTAGTTTCTTGTCAAACAGTCCACAGAGGACTACTAAATCATTATTCCTGTACCAATCGTACAAGCATATGTGCCAATTTGTGCTGCTCTTCCTCCGTACCCACTTTCCAAAGCTCTTGTAATAATCGCTCTTCAGAATTTTTCGGTGACTGCTTATCCGCAAGATAATCGGCCACTTTTTGCGCTGAATTGGCTAATTGCTCCTCATCCATCCCAAGTTTTATACCCAAATCAACTTTCCCCCTCAGGTATTCCCTAAAATCATCAAAACTTGTTAAGGCATCACCGTTCTTGTAAATATGATTAGCTATTTCTTGATTCTGCAACTGCTTATCCATGTAAATCACTCCTTGTTTGGATTGTTTACCATTTATTTAATGTGCTTATTCCATACTTACCCTGGGTCCTCCTAGATAAAACCTGGTTCATTTTGTGAAACATGAATATCTGGTCGATAATTAGCGCCTGTACCATTAACGTAAAATAATTGACGTTGTTGGTAGGTATAAGGTAAACTAATCCTCAAGGAGGTAATAAACGTGCCTATTAAAAAGTCAGAAAATATAGAATTTTTAATATCCGACCTCGTTGAAGAATTTGGGATTAGTCAACGATCCATTCGATACTATGAAGAATTAGGTTTAATCCATCCGAAGCGGACAGCTGGGAACCATCGAACTTATACAAAGAGAGACAGAGCGAGAATCAAAATGATTCTAAGGGGAAAGCTCCTCGGGTTTTCATTACAGGATGCTGCCACTCTTATTAGTCTTTATGATATTGACTCCTCTCAAATCAAACAGTATGAAGAGGGGATTAGGCTGGCTTATCAACATTTAAGTGAGGTGAGGGAACGACAAGAAGAGTTAAAGCTGTTGGAAAATGATTTATTGGAAGCCATAGAAGATGCCGAAGCAAAATATAATTCTCTTAAAGAAAAGGAGCAAGTGGATGAATAAAAAGGTCTTGGTAGATCAACAGGATGGCGTAACGATTATCACAATTAATCGGCCGGAAAAACATAATTGTATTGATGGGGAAACAGCCCAGTTGCTCTATGAAGCATGGGCCAAATTTCGTGATGATGATCAGGCGAAAGTAGCCATCTTAACAGGAAGTGGTCAATCATTCAGTTCTGGTGCTGATTTAAAAGCGATTGATTCATTAGGGCCGCAAAATCAATATGATCCCGATTTTGTTTATGATGGAAAAGGATATTTAGGCTTTACAAGAATGACCGATATTTTCAAACCTACCATTGCAGCGGTAAATGGTTACTGCTTTGCGGGTGGCTTGGAAATGGCGACATGGTGTGACATTCGCATAGGAGCAGAAAATGCTGAGTTTGGCTGCCTCGAAAGGCGTTGGAATGTTCCTTTAGTTGACGGGGGAACGCAGCGGATTCCAAGAATTGTTGGTTGGGGCCGTGGAATGGATTTAATTTTAACCGGAAGAAAAATTGATGCTGCAACTGCATTGGATTGGGGATTAGTGACGGAAGTGGCAGAACCTAGGAATCTATTAAATCGGGCTCTAGAACTGGCACACCAAATGGCCTCCTATCCGCAAGGTTCACTCAGATCTGATAAGCAAGCGGCAGTAAGAGGATGGGGACTTCCACTTGAAGAAGCGTTACGAATTGAATGTCAATTAGGGATGCCTCATACAAAAAGTGAAGAGACAAGAGAAGGTTTAAATAATTTTATCAATCGAAAGGGGAAATAGCATGATAGCTGCTGAGTTAATTAAAAGAGGAGCCAAATATTATTCCAAAGAAACCGCGGTTATCTTTAAAGATAAAAAGCGAACCTTTGAGGAAGTTCATAAAAATTCTAATCGTTTAGCCAATGCTCTTTTTAAATTGGGATTGGAAAAAGGGGACCGGATATCCTTTTTGCTTGCGAATTCCATTCATAGTGTGGAAATTGACTTTGCAATGTTAAAATCCGGTTTGGTGCGTGTTCCTTTAAATACTAGGCTTTCGGAAGAAGAACAATTCCATATGATTGCAGAAACCGATTCAAAGGCGATTTTATTTACCGAAGAATTTGCGGATAGAGTGGCAAGATTGAGAGGAAGACTCTCCGATGTATCGTTATTTTGCCAAGTAGACGGAACGGTCAAATATGATTGGGTTATTCCAATATTCGATGAAATGAAAACGGTTACAGATGAAGACCCAACCGTCCCATTGTCTGAAGAGGATTACGCTACCCTGCAATATACATCAGGTACCACTGGAAAGTTAAAGGCGGCTATTCATACACAAGGCTCCTGGGCAGCCATGGCAACGAATATATTGTCAACTCTTACGATTGAAAAGGGTGACATTATGATGCATGCGGCTCCCTTAACACACGCTTCTGGGATACTGGTCTTACCACATTGGATTCGGGGAGCCGCAAACGCAATTCTCCCAACCTTTCATCCTCAAGAATTCCTGCAAACTGTCGAAATGCTTAAACCTACTACGCTAAACTTAGTCCCAACCATGATTGTCATGCTGCTATCACATCCAGAAGTGGAAAAATATTCTTTTGATTCCGTCCGAAGTCTCATTTATGGCGCTTCGCCGATGCCAAGAGAAGCATTGAAAAGAGGCTTGGAACTATGGGGCCCGAAATTTATTCAATATTTTGGGCAAACAGAAGTTCCTCTGATTCTATCAATATTGCCTGTTGAGGACCATGTTCTAGCATTAGAAAATCCTGACCACTATGACAAGCTTTTATCATGCGGTAGACCTACGATTACAACAGAAGTGAAAATTGTCGATGAAGATGGGCTAGAGGTGCCGCAAGGAGAAATTGGCGAAATTGTGGTATCCTCTAGTCAGGCGATGGCAGGCTATTGGAAGGAGGAGGCATTGACCGCTGAAACGATGAAAGGAAAGTGGGTCTATACACGGGACATGGGCTATATAAACCAGGATGGTTACTTGTATTTAGTGGACCGTAAGTCTGATATGATCATCAGTGGCGGATTTAATATTTATCCTCGTGAAGTGGAAGAGGTTCTATACCAACATCCTGCAGTGTTGGAGGCGGCAGTTGTTGGAGTACCAGATGCAACATGGGTTGAAAGTGTGAAAGCCTTTGTTGTTTTGAAAGAAGGGCACACTACGAGTGATGAAGAAATAATTGAGCATTGCAAAAATCACCTAGCATCCTATAAAAAGCCAAAACATGTGGAGTTTATAGATAGTTTGCCGAAAAGTGCGGTAGGGAAAGTTGTTAGGCGAATGCTGCGGAAGGAAGAATTACGGAAGTAAAAAACCATTGGGACGGTTCTGGTGGTCTATTTTAACCTCATTTAAAGCCAAGAGAACCGTCCCTGTGGTTAATCCACTTTTAATGATTTCTTTATCAATAAATATTGTTCAATCTCTTTCAGGAGTTGAAATAACTGGGCTCTCGCCTCAAATTCATCCCGGGATGTCGGGAGACGTTCATCTTTAAATTGATTATGCAAATCATCCAAGCGATTTAAATGAAGTTGTGCCGTATTTCCTGGGTGAATGGCTTCGCTTAATTCTTCAAGGAAGTCCGCTATCATATATCTTTGGGTGACAAGCAGATCAATGGATGTCACCATCGGCAAGATCCGTTCAATAATTTCAAATTGTTTTTCACGCGTCTTAAAATAATGGTAATAATAATCTTGTGTTCGTAAAAAATGGTTTTGGACATCCCGAAACGCTATGCTTTTTGCTTCTTCTAGCAAGCGGGCTGTTTCAATGATTTCTTTACCCACCCAACGGCTTTCATTGGTCCGAAGGTAAGAGACCATTTCTTGAAAGATGGTTCGGAAATCTTCTTCTATCTTCACTTGATATTGTTTTAATTTAGCGTCAAGGCTCGGCATATATAAATTAACAAAAAGAGCGACTCCAATTCCAATCGCAATAAGAGCGATCTCGTTGAATACAATATCAAGCGTTATCTTTTTGGCTGTGAAGAGATGAAGAATTATAACCGAACTGGTTACGATCCCTTCTGAAACTTTAAAAAAGACTGTAACTGGTATAAACACCAATAGCAGCAATCCAAGTACCACAGGATGGTAGGCAATCGTTTCAAAGAAGATAAACGAAAATCCGATGGCAATCATGCATGCGATAAATCTGGAATAGGCAGCCTGCAACGACTTTTTTTTGGAATTCTTTACACAAAGAATTGTCAAGATACCCGCAGAAGCAAAGGAATTCAACCCGAAAAATTGAGCAATACTAATCGCTGCAGCTGCTCCGATGGCAGTCTTGATGGTTCGATAACCGATTTTCAATGGGAACATATCATACCTCTAATCATTCTGGATCATTACATAAGTATACATAAAAATGCCGAAACCATCTAGTTTTTTGGGTGACCAAGGGTGACCAGGGGGACGGTTCTACTGGCTTTTTTTGGACAAAGAAAGAAAAAAAAAGGCCATGAGAACCGTCCCTGAGGCCCTTCCTGTAGCCCTTTTTTCATTTAAATTTAATTCATACTTTACAGATAGGAATAATGTATTTATAATAAATTTAACAAGAATAAATAAGCGAACCAAATGGGAATTTCTTAGGTTGATAAATGGAACGGTTAAGTCTTTCTTAACGAAAAAGGAAATGAAGCATTTAAATTTGGGGGAGTGTTTCTTATGAAAAATAACATGGAAAAGAAGAGACAAAAACTTATCAATAAGCTTATTTTTTTTAATGTATATAAGAAAGAGGACAAACTGCTGTACGAATTACCGCTTTCAAGGTTAGAGTATGAATATAAAAGATACAAATTGGAAAACCATCCACATGGGGAGTTCGGTTCTATTCAGTGGATATAGTTTTTCAGTTGAGTAAGCTGCCATGATCATAAAAAATTAAAACTAGTGCCAGTCACAATCCAGAAATCTGGAACGTGCCTGGCACTTTTCTGTTGTATAGCCTAGAAAAAAGTATCCAAACTAAAAAGCGGCTCTAGTATTAGGCCAGTGGGCCAGTCCCCCGACATGCTAACGTTTTAGTGCGCTAGGGGTCTGCCCTTTTTTTCACACATGGGCAAATTTATAAAATCTCAATTACTTTGATTCTTGAAGAGATCTCTTCCTCCGCAGATTTGTAATCCCATTCATGTGGATAGTAGCCTAATGGATTGCATATCATTTCGATACCTTTATATTGCTCATGATATCGTGAATGAATATGACCGAAATATATTTTTTAACACCATATTTTACAGCAAGTTCTCCGAAGCGAGAACTACCCATCATAGCATTAAAAAAATCCCAACTTGGATCCCCATTACACAATACAAAATGTGAGAAGAGGACAACATGGGTTACCATGATGATATTTTTATCATGATATTTCCTTAACCAATGCTCTAGTTGTGCGAGATATCGTTCTGTTTCCTTCTGATCATGTCCTGGCCAGTGCGCATAAATCTTGTCTGGCCATGTGAAGGCATTGTATTGACCAAGTGAGAATTGTTCTTTCGTGTATTCTTTGAGCCCGAATGTGTAATCATACCAGCCGCCATCACCAATAACCACCCGATTCCACATAATTCCACCGGACCATTTCCAAGGTTGCCCGGAAATTCAAGTAAGGTTTCATAAGCAAATTTTGAATTCTCGTGATAAATATCGTGGTTCCCATGAACAAATAAAACCTTGGTTTGAGGAAATTCACTTTGTAGTTGATTCAAAAGGGCAAGGCTTTTTTCGGGGCCTGCAGCTATGTCGCCACTAGTAATAAACACATCAGGTAAATGGGCTGCACTCCATTTTTTTAAAACACCCATGACATCAGCTTTCGTATTTTTTCGATTTAATCCTTCATGAATATCCGACAAAATCGAAATTTTCATACCGATCGCTCCTAATGGTTACTTTTAGTGCTGCTTTGAAATAAGTATTTCGTTGGGCCCGATGATGTTTCCTTTAATTCTTTCGTATTTGTTTCCAAAAAAATTTAGATGTTCAGTTTTGGACTATCAATGTTTTAGAAAAAAATCAACCATTTTCCTAAATGCTTCTTGTGCCGATTTTGCATTATATTTTGGAGAGAATGGGTCACTAAATCCATGGTGTCCGTAAAACTTATGTATCTCGATATTCTTTTCTTCTAAGCATAAAATTAACTTGTCAACATCAAATGATTGCTCTTTTTGTGGGAAAAATAGCATTATGGGAGGTAGCGGATCTATTTCTACATAATCCCTAATTCGTGAACCATAGTAACCGACAATTCCATTGATATTTTCATCTTTACTACACAACCAAGCAATAGTTGCCCCGACACTAAATCCGATAATGTATACTTTTTTATATTTGTCTTTAATTTCTTCTAATAGACTTTTAATTTTATTCAATACATGAGTAAAACCTATATTTTTCATAAAATTATCATAAGCAACTTCCTCTTGAGAATAATCAAAAGGTGCTCCTTGTTGTAAAAAATTTGGACAAATGACATCAAAATCTTTTTCTGATAACGATTGACAAATATCTTTCATATGCTGGTTAATTCCATAAATTTCATGGATAACAATGATTACTGTGTCAGAATTGTTCTCTATGTTTATCAATTTATACCTCCATTTCTCCTTATCTCACGCTATTCAAAATTTGGAAATTTGTCAAGTTGCGCCTCCGACAAAGTGATTGAAGTACCAATCACTAATCTTCTCTTTCTGGAAAGATTACATTTAAATCAATTTTCAGGGTATTTAGTGCAAAAATTAATCAATAATGGATTCCCGCCAATATTCCAAACTAAAAGGCATCAAGGAGCTTACTATTTCACTGGGAAATGTCGATTCTATATCATGTCCCGGGTTGATGAAGAAATTGAAAAGGAGAAAATAGCGATGACAGGGCTGCCATCGCGTTTTTTATATACTGAGACCATCATGAAAAGAGGAGATGGTCAAATGAAATGCTGGAATACCTGATTTTTATAAGAGAAATCGTTTCCTGAAATTGAGGATTTCATGGCACTTAAAGTGTGAATCTTTCTGCCGGGTACATGAATGAGCATACCTCATCTGAGACGTTTAATGTTGAAGTCTGTTATGACACGCTTAAGTTAATAACTGCAGTTTTTCACGATAGCAGAAATCTGAAGAGAACTTTAAGGCAAATCGAAATGCTAACAAATGTAAGGAGTGAGGTCCAGTGAATAAACAATTGGTTTTCGTATATGGAACATTAAGAAAGCATCAAAGAAATCATCATCTATTGAGTGGTGCTACCTGTCTTGCCAGTCAGTGTTGGACAGTTGGCAAGCTGATAGATTCAGAGTTTGGTTACCCCTATTTAGTGCCTTCGGCTAGTGGCAGAGTTTACGGGGAGATTTATCAGGTAGATCAACTTCAGCTTAAGGCACTCGATACACTTGAGGGATACCACGGCCCTAAACAAAATAATTACTACCTACGGACAAAGCAGCTTATTCATACCGATACAGAAAGTTATGAAGCATTTGTCTACATTTTTTCGAATGAAAAATTAACACGAAACCTGATGCAAATAAAGAACGGAGACTGGAGTGTCAATCAACTACTTAACCAAAATCAATCATTATTTTATTTTGCTTATGGCAGCTGTATGGATGATGTCCGGTTCCGAACTGCCGGTGTTAACCACTATTTTCAAAAAGTAATCGGCTTCGGCATTTTAGATGGTTATACATTACGATTTACTAAAAGGTCTCACGACGGAGGTCGGGCTGACATCGTCGAGGAACCTGGCACGGTGGAAGGAAAAGTCTATGAAATACCACTAGAGGCTCTTTCATATTTATATCGAAGAGAAGGTGTAAATGCAGGCTGTTATCGGCCCGCATTAATTGATATCACCATAAATGGTAGGGCAATCAAAAACGTATTTACATTTGTCGTCGTTGATAAAGAACCGGAAACAGCGCCGCCAAATCATTATATCGAAGAAATACTTCGAGGAGGCCACGGATTTCTGAGTGCAGATTATATGGAAAAACTAAGAAAACAATTAAAAGAAAATTTTAATTTAGAAGATTAATAACTTACTACGATGGCAAAGCAATTCTTCAACGGTGAAATTCCTCGGACTTTAGTGCTTCATAAGGATGTCCCAGCAAAATCACTGGAAATGATGCGGCAAAGGGCTCGTGAGCTTGACTACCAATATAAACTGACACTATCCGTTTTTAGATGTTCATCGATATTGAATCATTTGAAAATACTTGAGGGCTATCCAATGGATTTGGAGGTCTGTGTACCAGTCTTTCTTCGTGAATACAATGTTTGGAATCGGAAGCAGGAAGTAAAAGGTGGCTTGGATTCATTTAATGATTTATAAAAATGTTTATAAAGTTTTTAGCAATGATGGTAAGACTAGCGGTGGATTAAGGCTATAACACACTGAGATTTTTAAGGGATATTTGGATATTTATGTTAAAATTAAAATATGAGTTATAGCCATCGGAAGTTTAATTGTCCAATTTAATAATGAAAATGCAGGGTCAAAATGAAAAAAAGTACAAAATTTGGATTGTATGCATCGTTAATTGTATTAATTGGATTTCCAATTCTTTTTTTCTGCCTATCATTGTTTACTGGAAAATGGAATTATCTCTTGTTAAGTATTCCACCTTCGTTAACTGCGGGATTAACTAGTTTAATGATGACCCTTAACCAGATAAAAAAAGAACGCAAAAGTGTTTAAAGGAACCATAGGGACGGTTCTGATGGCCTGCTTTAACCTATTTTAAAATCATGAGAACCGTCCCTGAGGTGTTCTTATGTTGGAAGAACAAAATAATGAACCGAAAAGAAATTAAATGCTCTACCCTAAGGTCTGACCCTTTTTCCAGTGCATGAACATACCGGTTAGCCATCCATGAATCACACAGTAAAATTTGAAAAACATCTTTCTTACATGGAGTTGAATAAAGCTTCGAAACCTAATGACAGGCCAGTTTTTGCGAAAAAAATAGCTTCCCTGATTTATTCAAGAGGAGTGGGTTTGGTTCCAATTACGATAGTAGCGTCCAGTTCATCATTGCGTGCTATCTGAGGTATTAGCCCGTATCGGGTAAAGATTTCAAAGGTCTGATGTGCCTGCCTTTCGCTTGTCTCTACTAATAAATGCCCACCCGAAGCAAGCCAGAGACAAGCTTCATTTGCCACTCTACGCTGAATGTCAAGTCCATCATCTCCTCCGTCAAGTGCCAACTTCGGTTCATGTAGACGTGCATCCTGGGGAAGCAGCTTGATTACCTCGGTAGGTACATAAGGTGCGTTTGCTACTAGGATGTCGACTTTCCCTCGCAGTGTAGCTGGTAGTGGCTCATAGAGGTCACCTTCATAAACGAGACCACCATGGCTAGAAACATTGCCAAGCGCACAGCGTACCGCAGCAGGGTCGATGTCGACTGCATACAACTCAATCCCCCCCAGTGCTTTGGCTATTGAGACGCCCACCGCACCAGTACCGCAACAAAGGTCAACGACAATGGCACCAGGCAATGAAAAGTCAACTGCCTTTTGGACGAGAAACTCAGTGCGGCGGCGGGGGACAAAGACTCCTGGGTCAACTTTTATCCTGATGCCGCAGAACTCTGCCCAACCGAGGACATGTTCAAGGGGGATACCAGTTATACGAAGATTGACCATAGCGGACAGGGCATCCAATGTCCGTGCCTCAGATATAAGAAGCTTAGCCTCATCTTCGGCAAAAACACAACCGGCGGTCTGAAGTCTCTCGATCATACTTTTTTTTAATTGGTCATCAATATAAAGTTTATTTTGCTTTCCTATAAATACCACCCAATCTTTATAACGGTTATTATAGGAAGTTCGTTAAAAATTGGAAAAGTCCTTCTCAATTAAGATTCCTTTGGAAGCATAAACCACAGGGACGGTTCTCGTGGTCTTTTCCATTCACTTTTTTCTTGTTGTCCAAAAAAGCCAGCAGAACCGTCCCCATGGTCTTTGAACCTTTTTTTTGAGAGCTCTGAGGTTTTTCTATCATCATCTGATTCTAGCTTTACGATAACTATCGAAGATTTCAAACAACGTGGTGACAACGAAGGTAGCTACGATGAGCCGCCAGATCCAATCCAAGGAATTAGCTACAGTGGAAGAAGTGGTTTCAAGCAATTCCGCTGTATGGGGAATGATTGCATCATTGAGCAAATGCGGATTGCTTGCAATGACGATAAAAGCAATCACGCTCAATACATGAATGATTGCATTCACAATTACAAGTTTCATAGTCCATTGAGCTGCATTCCATTTATAAACGATCAAAGCTAGTTCCAAAACGATAAAAATCAGGACGATCGGCCAGTATGACAGCAGGGTATCCTGATTAAATATTGGCATAACGAATTGCAATCCATTTCCGTTCCCATCCATTGATCGGTAAATGCCAACAAGATGGTCAGCATTGAAATATGCAATTGCCCAAATGGCTGTCCAGATGAAGCTGAAAACAACATCTGCTTTTGAAATGGCTTTTTTCTTGGGTATGATTTCGGCATTCTTTAAATCCTCTGGCGTCCATTTTTTACATTTCTTATTATGTGGCAGATCAGGGTTTGAGATGCCAACTCTTTCTACGACGGCAAATACTATCGTAATCCAAAAGAACACTTGTATAAGCACATTTATGACATTGCCGATCAAAATCCCGATGGTGTTAATGGCCACAGAAAGTATGGCTTCTTTACCCGAAAAGAACACAATATTCTCGAAGATATGAATGAAGATTGAAATCAAAATGGCCCATGGGATAACCCTTTTCATTGTCAGAATATAATTGTCATATAGATTTGGTCCAATTAAATAAATAGGTTTATCATGATAGCTTGCAGCAAGCACAGCTGGATTACCGAGTTTCGTAAGTGCGTCCTTCACATCTACTTCCGAATAATTTTCCGGGAGCATATCCTCGATGGTGGACCTTAGCTCGAGAGCAATATCATCTCGCGACTTAACAGGAAGCCTTTTTGTTACTTCATATATATAAACCTCAATCAGATTCAAGGTCTTCATCTCCTTTTAATAATGATTTTAGTTCAAGTGTCATCTTTTTCCATTCATCCTTCAATTGCTTGTAAACCTCAATTCCGTAGTCACTTAAGACGTAATACTTCCGCGGCCTGCTTTCCGTTGTGTCCCAGCTGCTCGTCACGAGTTCCTGTTTCTCTAATCGCCGCAACAGGGGATACAATGTACTTTGCTCAATGGCCACACCGGCATCTTCAAGCCGTTGGACGAGTGAATAGCCGTATTGGGGTGCCCGTAATTGACTTAATACGGCAAGTGTGAGCGTTCCTCTTCTTAGTTCGGTGGTAAATATATCTAACAAAGAACCCATGCGTTGATCACCTCATTTTTTTTACTGTATGTCATCCACTATTGTCATTTAAACAGCGATGGATAATGTATATTATTCAATATGAAAAAATATGTTTAGGTTTTATAACTAAAATTAAGAAAGTTTTTAATTCGTATGCTTCGAGGTAAATGTTTTTTTCAACAAAAGGGGACACTAACCATACTATTTATCGGGGGTGCCAGCTTGGAACATAAAGAAAAGATGAAAAAGTTACTTCGCGAATACGGCTATCCTGAAGAGTCAATCCCAAGATTAATGCAAGAAATTGGTTCTATGAGTTACGACAGGGTAAAAAAGCTTATCTTACCCTATAACGACATAACCGCAGATAAGAATTAACACCATCCGAACTTTCAGGGGCAGCCCTCCGATGCGCAAAAGCTTTAGTACACGGGGGGCTGCCTTTTACGACAAAATCCTTATGATGTTATGGGACTTTTTCATCAAAAACGGTGAAAGATGTGGATTTTTGGAAGAAAGAGCAGGATTTTTGACTTTAATGAAGGAATATATAGGATATAAAACGAAGATTCACCGGCTTATAGATGTTTGACAGAATACAAGATGAACTTTGCGATATAGAGAGATAATGAGTAAATCACTCCTGGATGTACTTTAACATGCACAGAGCTGCAGATAGAAAAAGAGTAAGCCATTTTATTAAACCATTCTATCAAGGTATGAAAGAAGGTATACGAAATGATTGAAAATTTCTTTGCTAACTATAAAAAGTTTATTGTTGAACCGGAAGAGGAAAAACGGGTGGTTCATGAATTTGATCCAAAAAAATATGCTGCCTTTTATATACTCACTTTGTCCATTTTTGATTCCCGTTTAACGACTTGGAAGGATGCAAGTAAATTTGATATTGATGTTGAGAAAAGCATCAAAACCGTCCTGAAAAATTTCAATCAAATGCAACGCGCGAAGTACCATCTGCAATTACTTGAATTAGACCGGTTTAAAAATTATTTTATTCTCGCCCTTTCCTCTAAAACGAAATTTAGTCCAGAAGGAGAAAAGGATGGTATAGCTTCTATCATTGATAAATTACTAACGAATCCTTTTTACGTGGGGCAGGGTTGGTTTAATCTAATTGGAGAAAAAGGAAGAGTGGAACGCAAACTCTTTTGCTGTTCCTTTAAGGAATATGTAGTGGAGAATCAAAACGATTTAAAAGAAAAATATGATAACATCAGTGAAATAATCCCTAAAAATGGAGAGATGAAGCTGATTAAAAGCTCTTTGAAAAGAGATATTCTCTAACCTAACTCATAAAATAGTAAAAATACTTGGAGTACATCCTAAGGGGTTCCGTTTAGGGAGGGAAAAAACACTTTCGTCTCTTAAAAAGACAAACAAATAGCAATTAATATCACAAATAAAACAGCATAAAAAATCGGATACAGACTACACTGTACCCGATTTTATTTTGCATCGAAATATAATTACCTTATTACAATGGATGTCTGCATTTAGTTATTTCATTTGGCTTTAACCTTCTTCTTTTGAAATCAATAGCCTGCCACTCGATGGTTTTTTCATTACTAAAAGTGATCGTCACCAAATCATATGGGGGACTGTGAGCACCTTCAAATGTTGTTACCTGCAAGGTGACATGAAATAAGAAACTGCCTTGTGGCAGCTTCTTAATTTGGGTTATATGACTACAATAATTTTGTTTAATTTCGCCATATTGCTTTTTCAATTCCTGTTGTATTGAGGGATAAAGCAAAATGAAAATCAAGTCATCACGCAACTGTATATCATTTTTTGTTACGGTTTCGGCTTTAACGGGTGAATAAGAGAAAAGGGTTAAGAAGGCAATCAATATTAAAATGCTTTTTTTCATAAAAGAACCTCGTTTATTTTTACATTATTTTGTCCAATCCGATGTTATTAATACCATACCCGTTTTATTAGTTACCTCAATTCCCTTTGTCTTAAACGGAAAAGCTGATTTATTACTTGAACAAAGTTCGAAAAAAGGGTCACGCTGATTACAGCCACTGAAATGTACCATCCTTGACATAGTTTTTAACACTGAATGACAAAAGGGTACCAAAGAATGAAAGACTGTTTACCATTTCAAACCCTCTGGTGATAAAAGATTTTTGAGAATCAAAAATGTTATAGTTGTTATACAAGAATGATTGATTTTCAATAAGTTCAGTCTTCTGTAAACACCCCAGATTGTGGAGCAAGTCCTTTAAAGAAAGTAGATTTTTAAACTAAATTTTAAAGAGATTTTGACATTATGCACTTAAAGTAACGGTCAGTATAGTTGAAGTAGGAGAAGGATCTTTTGTTATTTGTAGAGAATTTAAAAAGGAGTTAATGCTAATTTAATGCATATATTGACGGAGGGGAGCCAGACAGTGAATAAATCAGTAATTGAATGTATAGATGAAATGGTATTTATGGATAGAATTAATCTTTTTGAAAAACCTGATGTTATTCTTTATCATCCAGGTCACTTTCCAGAGCTAAATGAACAATTATTGGATTACTATGAGAAATCGGGAGCAAATTTAATTATGATTCCCGAAGTTTTTAATGATTTCTTAAAATGTAGTGAATTTGATTTTTATTCCCCACTTTTAATAAAAAAAGGTATCGAAAAGAAAAAACTAATGCCAATTCCTACTAGTAACAGTATAAAAGGGGTGGACGGTGTAATTCAATCAGCATTTAGTTTTCTCAACAACACCAGTAATAAAAATATCTTATTGGCTGGAAAATCATTCTTTTGTAAACGATTCTATTTCTTGGCTTCTATTTATGCAAATGACGATAAGGTTTTAGATGTATTACCACTACAAGATAATAGAGATATTATACCTACCAAATGGACACAAAGTGAAAAGGGTAGAGCAAGGATATTAAACGAAATTGAACAATATGCAAATATTATAAAAGAAAAAACGAGTGCTTTGCTTTTATGAGGTGCGAAGAAATTTCTCTTCTTCAAGTAACTTGGCAGGATAGCTAAAGAAGGAATTATTTCCAAACAAGAAGGAAAGATTATAATAAGTTTGAATTTATATAGGGGTGAGTGATTACTGCATCTCTATATCAGGAGGTTGTTAGGTATGTCGAGAGAATTATGGTTGAACCTGCCAGTGCAAGAACCAGAACGGGCAAAGGCGTTTTATATCCAGCTCGGTTTTCGGTTGAATGAGCAGTATGCGAGTCAAGACGGCTCATTCAGCTTGATCGTCGGCGACAATCAGGTTGTTTTGATGCTCTTCCCGGAATCCGCGTTCCGCGGTTTTGCTGGTAATGCGGTTGCGGATTCGTGGCAGGGCACTGAAGTGTTATTCTCTCTGGGGGCGAACTCCAGGGATGAAGTTGATGAGTTCGCCTTGAAAGCCGAACGTGCCGGCGGCACTGTATTCAGCAAGCCGGAAGAAAAGGGTGGCTGGATGTACGGCTGCGGTTTTGCCGATCCGGACGGTCATCGGTGGAACGCGTTGTATATGGATATGAGCAAAATGCCGCAAGGCGTTCAGTAACAAAAATAGCTGGGTCTTTATCCTGGCGGAGGTCTAAGTATCGCTTGAGCCAGATATCACACCGTATATTAAAGTAGACCTCCATTTCCTTATCACTCTTTCCAAGCACAATGGAAGAACGATTTGACCAATTAATACAATTTTTATCAAGAGAAACAATTTCACCTATTCTACAACCTGTTGAAAACATAAATTCAAATAATGCCTTTTCCATTGGAGTAAAACTCGCTTCCCTCAAATGTTCAATTTCTATCTCTGTTAAAAATTTTGGAATCCGTTTTCCTTGTTTAGGATCTTTGATTTTCGCAGCTGGATTTTTGGGACTCTTCCTCCTGTGACCAACGAAATATCGATTTAATAAATCAAATTTTTTTTCTTATTCCACTAAAGTGGCAGGTTTATTGAATAAAAGGGCATAAAATATTCCAATTAAATCGAGATTAGATTACCTCACATACACTAAGTTTTTTAAGTTAAATTTCATTAATATTCAGATAAACAATTGTTAAATTTTTCAAATTATTATGCTTTACTTTTATAAAGGAGGAGTGAAAATGACTTTTAAAAAAGGTTTTATTTGGGGTTACCTAGTGTTCGTCCTTGCAATGGCAATTGTATATTTTACGATTCCTCGTGAGCATTCTTTAATAGCTCTAATATCGGTAGCGATTCTATTTGGTTTATATCAAATTGTTTTAAATTTACAAATAAAAAAGGAACGTAATAATTAGAATAAATCCTTCCTAATATTAAAGGAAGGAATTTACCACAAGTAGAAGATTGTGAATCATTGTTCTTAAGCTAAGGTGCAAGAGTTGAAAATCGGGCTGCCATAATATTATAGGTAGCATTTTTCTTATTCAAGTAACGAAGCAGTTGAAGAAGGATTAAGTATATAAGAAGGATTAAATTAAGAAGAATAAATTAATCCAGCTGTTATTGGACTAAAGTTGTTGACTTTGTACAATATTGATGAATTCGGCAAAAATAAATAGGGGAGATTTATTTCCCCCACAATTTTGTCGTATTAAGTGGAACTATTATACTTCCATTTATTCGTTTGTGTATTAAAGGTTTTTGGAAGGGTTCATAAATTCCACCATCTTTGTCGGAATGACGTGCATGTACATCAACACCTAAGATGCTTCGTATTTTATTCTGGGGGGACATAATATTCAACTCCTTGATTTAAATTATCATTATTATCTTCCTTGTTTTATAAAAAATTCAACTAATATATTGTAAGTTTCCTTCAACTAATCCATTACAACAATTGAAGATCAGACTGCATTGTTTGGTGTTTTTTTAGCTAAAAGATTTTTCATTAACCTACCCAAAAAAAACAAAAAATTCCACCTTGATTATGACTCAGGGTGGTTTTAGACGGAATCAAAGTAATTATATTTTTGGTCGATTGATCTTTGACTAGATAAAAGGAGGTTCTTTTTCAATCACTTGTTTAAAGTTTTTTGGGGTAATGCCTTTTGCTTTTTGTACAAAAGAATGTAATTTACAAGGAAAAGTAAAATCATACCTAAAAGAGCCCAGATGAATTCATTTAAATTCACAATAATCCCCCCTTGAAATTGGTTTTATATTTCTATGCTAAACACGACTGTTTTATGTGTAGGACATTTTTAATAAGGCTAATTAGTTTTTAAGTTCCTAATGCTTTTTTTTGAAGTATCCATCTCTATATGGATTAGAAATAAAAAGACCACTCAGGTAACTGGGTAGTCAAAGGCATTATTAAACTCCCTCAGTTTAATACGATTTTCTCCCGAATGCTATCAGGGATCTTTATTTCAACAAATTTTAAGGAAAATATAGGATAACAAAAAGGTCGTTAACCTCCTTACTCAAGGTTACCGACCTTTAATTTATCAAAAAGCAGCGTAAAACCCCTAGCTATAGATATGGGGATATAAGCTGTATTTTTCTAAATTATTTCTAAAAAAACAGTGATCACCCTATACATTTTAGTTTAATCTTTGATATAATTAAAATATAAACAGAACATTAGTTCCTGTATAAAGGAGGTGAAGGCTATGTATAGCTCCTATAAAATACAAATTCATCCTGAACATGAGTTGTTCGATTACTGTGATTCACTATGTTTTAAGGCGAAAAATTTGTACAACATCACCAATTACTATATTCGTCAGGTTTACACGGCATTAAGAAAGGAAATAAAAAATGAAAACCAACTTCAAGTCTTAATGGATATTGAAACCTATTTGTCTCAAATGAATGAAATTCGCCTGAAAAGCTATGAAAGAGCAAAAGCACACCCAAAGAAAGTAGACAAAAAGGGAAAAATAATTGAACCAAAGTTGAATCTCTTCGAAATGCCAACCCAAGAGAAATCATTCATTGGATATGCCTTTGTAGAAGCATTATTTAAGGTCATGAAGCAGATCGATTACACCTCAATGCCCTCTCAGTCCAATCAACAAACGATGAAGAAAGTATATGATGATTGGAAAAGCTATTTTGAAGCCTCTAAGAAATATAAAATCAATCCTGCCAGCTTTTCCGGTAAACCGAAAATTCCAAAATATAAACCGAAGAATGGCTGCACAACGTGCTATTTAACGAATCAAATTACTGAAATAAAAGATGGGAATATATTAAAATTACCAGGAACTCATCTTCCATTAAACCTGGGAAAGATCGCTCATTCTAAAGGGAAATTACAACAGGTTCGGATTGTGCCGTTCTATAGTCGCTATGTTATGGAGATCATTTTTAAAGGTGAACAAGAAAAGGAGATCAAAAGAACAGATAAAGAAAAAAATGAATTTGTATTTTCACCAAAACGGGTAATGGGTATTGATTTGGGAGTAAGTAACCTTGCAACTATCGTCGATAACACGGGGCTTAAGCCTCTGCTTATCAAGGGCACAGGGTTAAAATCGATTAATCAATACTATAACAAATTGCGAGGCAAATACATGTGTATTTTAAGAAATGGGAAAGGTCCAAAAGAGGGAATATTTACCACGAGCCGGTTGATTTCTTTGGATTGAAAAAGGAATAATCGCGTCATGGATTTTTTACATAAAGTAAGTGCAAAAGTGGTGGAAATTGCCCTAGAAAGAACCATTGATACTATCATCATAGGAAGAAATGTCGGCTGGAAATTGGAGGTAGAAATGAAAAAGTCCAATAAGCAAACCTTCATCCAAATTCCGTATGCGACGTTTATTGAAATGATTCGATACAAGGCTGAACGTATAGGAATTCAAGTCATCGACCGCGAAGAAAGCTATACTTCCAAGTCTAGTTTCTTGGATCACGATCCCATCCCAACTTTCGGAGAGGATAACTATCATAATTTTAGTGGGTATCGAAGCAGCAGGGCTTTTTACAAGATAAAAGGCTCGAAAGTTCTCATTCATGCAGATGTAAATGGTGCCTTTAATATTGTTCGCAAACATGTAGAGGATGCCTTTAAAGGACTTGAAAGAAAACAATTCCTTCAAGCCCCCAAGAAAATCGTCATAATGAAGAAAAAACATGCAAAGCTGAAGGCCTCGGCCTGATGTATTAGCGGGACTTGTGGTAGCCCACGTAAAGACAATGGGCTTTTAAAGCCTATTCTTTCGAAACCCCTAACTTTAGTTATGGGGATACTCATTCTTTAGAAAATACACTAAATTGTTCAATGACCCAATTCTGATGATTCTCCGCAATGTATTGCTCTGCTTTGACGAAAAATACATTTAACAGGCTAAACGTACAATTTTTTCCTATTTGGTAAAGTCACCCCTGGGGTATCTGCCCTGGTGGCCTTGACGGTGCCGGTGTTGGCATAGGAATTTCTGGCGTGCCCTCACAAACGCAGGGTGTGTTGAATTGATCATTCAGTAAGCCCTAATATATAGGATCGCCGATTAAGCGGCGGGCGCATTCGGCATCCTTCTGCCTCTTTATGAGGTAGAGGGTTTTTTTTCGCTTATTTGGGCCGCATCGGTTATTGACAATTAATTCAAATTCATGTATAGTTGGATACACGAGCAACCAACCATTCAACGTTACAATCGTTCTTAGAGAAAAGAGGTCCTTGATGAAACCGACATTAGATGAATCCCAACCAATTTTTCAACAGATTGCCCAAATGATCATGGACGAGATTGTGGGGGGCGAATTGAACGAAGAGGAACAAATTCCTTCCGAAAATGAATTGTCGCGCTTCTATAACATCAATCGGGCGACAGTACGCAAGGGTCTCCAGGCTTTGGTGGATGCAGGGATAATTTATAAACAGCGAGGGATAGGCATGTTTGTAAAGAGCGGAGCGAAGCTGCAATTGTTGAAGGAACGTCAGCGTCACTATCGCGAACAGTTCGTCCTTCCCTTGTTGGAAGAAGCGAAGAGAATCGGATTAAGCAAGGAATCGGTCGTTCAGTTAATTCTGGAGGAGGAGTAATGATGATATACGTAAACGAAGTGGCGTATTCGTACGATAATGTTCCCGTTCTCGAAAAAGTATCGTTCGAGGAGAAGGAGCCGGTGATCGCGGGGCTGTGGGGGCGCAACGGGGTCGGCAAAACAACGCTGATGAGACTACTGGCCGGTCATCAACGGCCTCACGGCGGAACGGTTCAAGTTATGGGCTCGGCACCTTACGGTAACCCGGAGGCAGTTCGGCATGTTTGCTACATGCAGGAGGATCATCCGTTCAGCACGATATGGACGGTGCAGGATGCGCTTCGTTTCGGTCGATATTTCAATGCCAACTGGGATCAAGCTACGGCAGACCGTCTGGTCGAAACTTTCAGATTGGACCGCAAAAAGAAAGTATCCAAACTGTCCAAAGGGATGAAATCTGCACTTCAGTTTATTATCGGCTTATCTAGCCACGCCGACGTAACGATACTCGATGAGCCAACGAACGGCCTGGATGCCGGGATGCGGAGAAAGCTGTATGAGGCATTAAGGGAAAGCCATGAGGAATCGCCTCGTCTCATTCTGATTTCGACGCATCATATTGAAGAAGTCCAAACGCTCTGCGAATCGTTGATCGTTATGCACAAGGGCAAGTTGCTGCATTATCAACCGATCGACGAGTTCCGCGAGCAAGGCATATGGTTGGCTGGCGAACGGAGCGCGGTGACAAGCGTTATTGACGGTCATAAAGTGCTAGAGCAAAGCGCAATAGGATCGAAAATCAGGGTGTTGCTCGACGCCCCATATTCGAAGCAATGGAAAGAGCAAGCGCAAGCCTATGGACTTTCCATTGAGAAAGCGGACTTGCAAAATTATTTGCTGAATATAACAGAAGATGCGGAGGTAAACGTATGAACGCACGGAACGCGGTATTCCGATTGATATACGAGGCTGTGAGCTGGTATTTTGCCAAACTTATGCTGCTGTTCATTACCGTTCCGTTGACGATCGTATGGATCATCGCCGGCTTGGTCTTTGACCTCGATCGGGAAACGCTTGCCGCGATATCAGGGCCTGCGTACTTCTTTATCGCCGGTTTCGGGCTCTTCGGATTCAAGTCCCTCTTTTCGATATCGATCGGAATGGGAAGCACGCGCGAGCAATTCCTTAAAGCCTACTACGGCGTGGGCATAGGGGGCGTTATTTTCAGCGTCTTGTGTCTGAACATCTGCCAATACGCGCTAGTCACGATCTATCGATGGAATTCTGTAGAAGCCGGCATTCTGCATGTTGCAAGGTTGTTTCTGGAAGAGTACCATTTCTTCGACTATTTGTGGATCGATCTGATGGCGGGCATGGCAAGCTTCGGTCTTTCTTTTTTCGGCTATGCCATCGTGTATCGGGTAGGATTTATCCGCAGCGTCATCATGTTCATGATCGTAACTGTCGCAGGCATATTTCTTTATTATGGAGGCACTATTTCCGCCTTGTTCGACTGGATGTCGAATTTCAAGATGAGTGCGATGGCGATCGCTTCATGCGTCGGGGCTGTGAGTCTGGTTGCGTTATTCGCCACGTATCCGATGCTGCGCCATGCGCCATTGCATCCGATGCCGAGAAAAGGATAACGAATAAATGGATGGAACGCTATCAACAACACATAGCGTCCGGATCGGGTGTACGAGCGGCATTCGAGAAGCGCAAACGGCAGAGATGCCGTTTTTTGCTATTTAGGAAACTATACACATCCCGAAACTATGGATAACTCCGATGTAATTAGAGCTTGCTGAACGACATGAAAAGCAGTTGAAAACCTTGTCATAACAAGGGATTCGTGCTGTCATCGTCGAATTCAGAGTCTAAGAAAACACAATTTATATTGTGTTGTAGAGTCGCCTTCCTTCTGGAAATGGGATCAGGGGTGAGGACGTTCCCGTCGGAAAATTCAGGTGAATAACGATAGTTTCTCCAGATGATCAAGACGGTACCTAGCTTTTACTCGAACCGAATGACCATCCTGCCGCCAAGGAGTCCCAGGCTTTTGATAATAATAAAATAATTTCCTCCTTTTCGATATATTAGAGGAATTATTGCCTTGATTATAGAAATGGAAACCTTAGGTATTGAACTATCGGGGGCGATTGTTGATGTTGAAGATTTTTAGTCTAATTCCTCGGTAAAACTGCGAAGGAATTAGCCTTTTTTTCTCTCAAAATCCTAAAGGTTTTATATCTTCATTTTTTTGATATTACTCCATTGCTGTTGTGTAATCCTTATTCAAACGGGCAGATTATTTTAGTAATTTCAGTAACTTTTAACATGCTGTCAATGATGAAATATTGAATATCAGGGCAGAGGAAACTATCTGAATGATAAAAGGTGGAAGAGTTATGTCAAATAACGTAAAACAGAGAAGAATAATTTTAGAATTAGCAGTTACTTTAGATGGTTTTATTGAAGGGAAAAATGGAGAAGTTGATTGGTGCATTATGGACCCTGATATGGGGTTCACTAATTTCTTAAATCAAATTGATACTATTTTATATGGTAGAAAAAGCTACGATTTATGGGGACAATTTATTCCAAAAACTGAAGACTCTGATACTGAAAAAGAAATTTGGAAATTGGTTCATTCTAAAAAGAAATATGTGTTTTCCAAAACACAAATAAAGACTGATAATCAAGCAATATTTATAAATGAAAATATTCTTGACGAAGTAATTAAATTGAAGAATAAGCCTGGTAAAGACATCTGGCTATATGGCGGAGCAAGTCTCATCACAACTTTTATAAATTTAGGGCTTGTTGATGAATTTAGATTATCTATTCACCCTGTTATTTTGGGGGAAGGTAAACCATTGTTTATTGATATAAAACAGAGGTTGAATTTAAAAATGGTTAATACAAGAACGTTCTCTTCTGGGGTTGTGCAACTAATCTATCATTGGAATGGTAATGAATAATATCATCCCATTCCAATGATAAATTGTAATAAATAGCAAAAGGTAATACTCGATACAAGTTTTCACTTATTATACTTATGGATAGAGTTAACCAATTACTACTTTGCTTAAGATGATAGGTGTTACAAGCACGGCATTAACAGACTGAATGTGAAGAAATGGACGATGGACGATACGTTACTGTCTCGTCATACGATAGGTGGGCAAAAAGAAAAACAAAAAGAAAAACAAAAACAACTACAACAACAACAACAAAAAGATTTTTCGTCAAAACGTGAGAACCATCTAGACATAGAGAATCCGTTACTGAAGGTATCTAAAATTATTTTTTAATTATTGATAGTGGAAGAACTTCATCGAACTGCGAGGTCAGACCCCCGAGATGCTAACGCTTTAGCATGCTGGGGGTCTGACTCTTTTTATGATTGTCATCAAATAGTCACATATTTATGAAAACCGCCTATCCTTTCTTTCCTTTTATCTCTATATCTTCTTTGAAGGGAATTTTAATAGAAGAAGGGATTTGGTTGAGGATGCCAAGGTATAGAATGGTGCGCACGGATTTTTGGAAGAATCCGGTTGTGATGGAGGAGATGAGCCCAGAGGATAAATATTTTTACGTTTATCTGCTGACGAATCCACAAACAACTCAAATTGGAATCTATAAAATTACGAAAAAACAAATGGCTTTTGATTTAGGCTATTCGATTGAGAGTGTTCATTCGTTAATGGAACGATTCACCCTGCACCACAAGTTGATACGTTACAATCCTGAAACAAGAGAACTCGCGATTAAAAACTGGGGGAAAGAGAACCTCCAAAAGGGCGGGAAACCGGTGATGGATTGTATATTTTCAGAGTTAAAGGAAGTGGAGGATCTCTCACTGATTCAATATGTTTCGGAAGCCATTGGAAAACAGGAAATTCGCAGCCTCTATCAATCTTTTTGTGAACAAGATGAGATGTGTTTGGGCAAGGAAGATCGCGATCAAGCTCAAAATGATACATATAAAACCGAATATGAAGAAATGGACGATACGTTACTGTCTCGTCATACGATAGGTGGGCAAAAAGAAAAACAAAAACAAAATAAAAAACAAAAACAACAACAACAACAAGAAGCCTTTAATCCAAATATAGAGAAAAATCAAGACATCGATCATCCATTACAGAACAATCAAAATGATGTGAAAGAAATTGTTGACTTTTGGGACGCGAATGGATTTGGTTTTTCGAACGTGAATGCGAAACAGCAGCTATTATCTTGGTTAGATGATTCTAGCTTTATACAGCCGAAAGATGTGATTTTAAAAGCGATGAATATTGCGTGTGCCAATAACAAGCGAAAGCTGAACTATATTGTCGGGATTCTGAAGAACTGGGAAAATGAATCCTTACTGACCGTAGAAGAAATTGATTCCTATCAGGAGAACCAAAAGTCTGTACCAAAGCCTAGACAAGCAACCGCCGGAAGAGATATTCCTAGCGGGTTTGAACTCGACCTAACAAGAGGTGAAGAGTGATGAGTATAGCTGAAAAAGTGTTCTTAGGTAGCTTGATGAAGGCCGAGTACTTACTCAAGGATACCGTAGTTCAACCTGAACAGCTAGAAAGTACACGACATAAAGAAATAATGCGAAGTATGGTTGAGTTAAAGCGAGCAGGTAAGCATATTGAATTGCTTCACTTAACCACCCTGCCAGACCTCGAATCATTAGGGGGAATGTCTTATCTTTCGGAACTGTTATCGTTTGCGGATCCCGAGAAGTTTGACAAAACGGAGAAGCTCATCCTTGACCTGTGGAAGGAACGGGAAAAGAGAAACATCTTAACGGTTGCAGCGATGAATGATTGGGAGATAGCGAAGGTCATTGCTGAGTTGGATAAAATTAATCAAATGAAAATGGAGGATCACACGTCCTTACAACAAGCGTTGTCCAATATCTATGAGGCACCCTGGGAAGATCAATTAACGTTGAAGAGTGTTACAACGGGTATCAAAAAGCTCGATGAGGTGACAGGAGGCTTTCAGGGCGGGGAAGTGACGATTCTAGCGGCAAGGCCATCGATGGGAAAAACTGATGTGATACTTAACCCTAATCCACTCAGGTCAATTCTACGGTGGGAATTCCCATTTACAAGTAACGGAAATATCGAAATCCCTCAAAACGATGGCAAAGGATTTTGATTGCCCCGTCATTTGTTTGGCGCAGCTCAATCGATCAGTAGAATCACGGGCCAATAAACGGCCGATGATGTCTGATATTCGGGAATCGGGCAGTGTGGAACAGGATGCCGATGTCATTTTGTTCCTGTACCGGGAAGCGTATTATGACAATGACTCCGAGGATCATTCCCTTGAAATCATTGTCTCGAAAAACCGAAATGGTCCAATTGGAACCATTGCAGTGAATTACAACGAGCATACAGGAACGATTGAGGATAAAAAGGAACAGAGTCTTACCATTGCATAATCCTTCATTCGCCAAATAAGGTTGAAGCCAACAAATGATAAAAAAATTGAATACGAGGTGCTAACTCATGATTGTGGAAGAACTTTACCAGGATAGTTTAATCTTTGAAGATACCTCATTGGCCCATTATCTCTACCATTTACTAGCGGAACGGAAAATTTCATTAGAAGACAATATTTCCAAAATAGACTTTGATCAAGCCGATCATCAGAAAGTAGCGGAATTGATTCAAAACAATGTATTAGCTTTTCATAAGATACGCATCTACTCACTGAAAAGGAGCCAGAAGGAATTTATCTTTATCTTTGCGTCCAGCGAGCAAGAAGCCATCCAATTCTATCGAAAAAACTTCCATCAAGCCCCATTGAACTGTCACGAATATCCGTTAGATTTCCAGCTTGCTAGAGGCAAAGGTGCCATTTTGTTTCGCGACATGAGGAAGGAATTTGTGAGTTTTCCGGCAATAGCGGGATGTTTTAAGAAACCATAGGGGCGGTTCTTGTGGTAGTTTTAACCCTCATAAAGAAACATGAGAATTCTCCTTAAGGAAATGGGCAGTTTTTTATATTGAAAGTGTAAAAATAGGGAGGAATGGGCCATGCGAAAAACAGTGGCGGGAGGGACTTTCATTGTTGCTGCAACACTATAAGCATACCATCCACAGGAAATCTTCGAAACAATTTAGTATGGCAGGTGATTATTGATGGGTAATGGGATAGATGAAATTTTCAAACAAAGGAAATTCACAAAGTTCATACGCTAATGGGGGCTGATAAGCAATCAGGATCTTTAGGGTAGACCCCCGATGTGCTAACGCTTTAGCACAATGGGAGTTCCTTTTTTTCTGAATTTTTGATTTTGTCTTCTTCAATTTGATCTGTGCTGATCCAAAAGAATGGAATTACCATCAGGATCTTCAATTATTAAATGTGCAGGCCCTTCACTTGATTCATCTGCTTCAGACAGAAGTTTTATTCCTTTTGCTTTAAGCTGCTTTTGTAGTTCTCGAATGTCCGTAAACGATTCGAGATTTTCGGCATTTTCATTCCATCCTGGATTAAAAGTAAGGATATTCTTTTCAAACATGCCTTGGAAAATCCCAATTACGCAGCTTTCATTCTTCATAATAAGCCAGTTTTGCTCAATGTTACCACCAAAGATTTGAAATCCTAGGTTTTCGTAAAATGATTTTGATTTATTAATGTCTTTTACATTTAAACTGATAGAAAACGCGCCAAGATTCATTGTTACTCCTCCTTGTTATTAGGTTTAAATAGTAAAAATCTTCGCATAAATTAAGTATAAATGAGTACTGTGGAATACACAATATTTACCAAACGCTTCCAGGTACATAGCTTTCCATTAAAATAAAACATAAAGAAGATAGAGATTTAATGGAATTCTGGGATTCAAGTTTTATTTGATAGTGAAAAAAGGATTCAGAGTTAGTTGGATAGATTTAGTTAAGTATCATTATTGATTTAAGGGATTTTTATACGGGACCTTAATTGTAGCAATTAATGGTCAAATCATCTTTTTTTGTAGAAAAGAAGGTGCCCTCAATTATGGGACACCCTCTGCTTCTCATTTATTCATTTATATTCCAAGAAAGCTGATAATTAAAAATGCACTTCATTTTATCTATATTCTTTGTGTGGTGGTAGATGATAGGTCTTTCCTGCGACCAATATTTTGCTGCCATAATCGAAAACAAGGTCTTGACTATAGTCGCCCTTGAGATACAGTGTTACTTCCGCGTTGTACGATGTAGCAGTGTAAACTACATGTTCATTTGTCAATTCACGCTTCCAGTTTTCATCAAAAATTGCTGATAATACATCACTACATGACGTGTTATCAAATCTAATCGTTTTAATAATCATCCATCTCCTTCTGGAAATTTTTATCATTCTATAGATGGTGCAGAAACCTTCTCGTTAGTCAATCCATATTTGGCCCCCCTTACATCTATCCCTGTTGTGAGTTTTTACTGTATTTATATGTATCCAGGGAAGGACATGCGATAGGTTTGTACCCGTTTTTCAATAAAATCAGAAAAGCAAATTAAAGATTTGGAGCATGAAGGTATATGTGACATTTAGGAGGGGAATGGATGTGTGCATGTAGGATACCCTGGAACGTGGTAATAAATTACAAAACTAACTCAGGGAAACGTTGGAGGATTTGAGGGTTATTTTGGATTGAAAATGATACCGGATGGGATCTTCAGTGTCTGACGCCCGATGTGCTAACGCTTTAGCACAATGGGGATCTACCCCTTTTTTATGATTACGATTGCATTTGTAAGCCTACTCGTAGCCATTCTGTGATTTAACCATAAAAAATAATCCACCCTTGAGTTTATCAGACCGGGTGGATTACTTTCTTCTTCATGCTATTTCCCTTGGAGGGAACAGTTCTTTAATGAATACAGGTACCTGAAACCCTAGTGGCGGTTCTTGTGGTCTGCGTTACCTCATTTAAAACCATGAGAACCGTCCCTGTGGCGCACTTTTATCTGTGCTGATCCAAAAGAATGGAATTACCATCAGGATCTTCAATTGTTAAATGTGCAGGTCCTTCACTTGATTCATCTGCTTCAGATAGAATTTTTATTCCTTTTGCTTTAAGCTGCTTTTGTAGTTCTCGAATGTCCGTAAATGATTCGAGATTTTCGGCATTTTCATTCCATCCTGGATTAAAAGTAAGGATGTTCTTTTCAAACATGGCTTGGAAAATCCCAATTACGCAGCTTTCATTCTTCATAATAAGCCAGTTTTGTGTAATGTTACCACCAAAGACTTAAAATCCTAGGTTTTCGTAAAATGCTTTTGATTTATTAATGTCTTTTACATTTAAACTGATAGAAAACGCGCCAAGATTCATTGTTACTCCTCCTTGTTATTAGGTTTAAATAGTAAAAATTCTCGCATAAATTAAGTATAAATGAGTACTGTGGAATATACACAATATTTACCAAACACGCCTATGCTTAAGGTCATTAATAATTTTCCCTGGGATGTATCATAATTTCCTAAAGAGTTAACTTCAGACTGAAACTGATTGGAGGATAAAATTTCCTTTATCGTGTTTATAAGTTGTTATTTAGAGTTTAGAAATATTTGATTGACAATTTGATAAATTTAAACTATTATCACTTTAGTTAATTAAAAAATTGAATGTACATTTTTCTTCTTATCCAGAGAGGTGGAGGGACTGGCCCTTTGAAGCCTCGGCAGCAGGTTCTTATGAATACTGTGCCAATTCCATCAAGCACATCGCTTGAAAGATGAGAAGAGGGTAATAAAACTCTCTTCTTAGGAAGAGAGTTTTTAATTTAAACATAAATCCAACTTAAATAATAGGAAAACTATAGAATTAGAATGGTAGAGGAGAGAATACAAATGAAATATGGTTTTTGGTTACCGATTTTTGGAGGCTGGTTACGTAATGTGGAGAATGAAAATATGCCGCCTACCTTTGATTATGCAAAGAAAGTAATACAATCTGCTGAAAAATGGGGATACTCGACTACCTTAATAGCTGAATTATATTTAAATGATATTAAAGGTCCGGAGCATGACTCTCTTGAAGCTTGGTCTACAGCAGCAGCCCTTGCAGCAGTGACAGAAAAAATTGAAATTATGACTGCGATTCGCCCTGGTTTTCATAATCCTGCTGTAGCGGCCAAAATGGCAGCAAATATTGATCAAATCAGTAATGGGCGTTTTACTCTTAACGTTGTTTCTGCTTGGTGGGCAGAAGAAGCACGTCAATATGGGGGTATTTTTACAGAACATGATGAGCGTTACGCTCGTACCGAAGAGTTTATTGATGTACTAAAAGGATTATGGACAGAAGAAACCTTCAATTATTCTGGTCAATTTTACGAATTAAAGGATGCGAAGCTTGCACCGAAACCTGTTCAAGGACCAAACCCGATTCTTTATGCAGGCGGTGAAAGTGAAAAAGGTAAGCAAACCATAGCAGAAAAATGTGATGCTTATGTTATGCACGGTGGTACAGTTGAAGAGATTGATCGAAAAATAACCGATATGAGGGCACGCCGTGAACAAACTGGCAGTGCGCCATTTAGTTCATTTGGTATGGCTGCTTATGTTATTTGCCGTGATACAGAAGAAGAGGCTCTGGCTGAGCTTGCAAAAATCACGACTGTGAAAGACACTAGCGGATATGCTGGCTTTAAAGATTTCACTACTAAATCACAATTAGAGCAACAAATCCAATTACAGGATTACTCTGTATCCAATCGCGGCCTACGACCGAACTTAGTAGGAACACCTGAGCAAATTGCAGATCGAATTTTACAATATGAAGAAGCTGGCTTAGACTTATTGTTATTGCAATTTTCACCTCAATTAGAGGAAATGGAACGCTTTGCAAAGCAGGTTATGCCATTAGTTGAACAAAAACGTAGTTTAATAAAGAACTAGAGAGGGGACATAATGATGAGCAAGGTATATGTGATACATGAAAATAGTGAGTGGACAGTCCATTTAACAAAAAGGTTAGCGGAATTTGGTGTTCCTTATGAAGAATGGCATTTGGACGAAGGAACGCTAGATTTATCAATAGAGCCACCAGAAGGAATCTTCTATAGCCGAATGAGTGCTTCTTCTCATACACGTGATCATCGTTTTGCAGCTGAATTTTCTGGGCAAGTATTGGCTTGGCTTGAAGCACATGGACGTACGGTGTTAAATGGAACGAGTGCTCTAAAGCTTGAGGTTAGTAAGGTTTTACAATATTTAGAGTTAAACAAGTATGGTGTTAAGACTCCAAAAACGATTGCAGCGGTTGGAAAACAAAACATTTTAAAGGCAGCCGAAGCATTTGAAGGACAGTCCTTTATTACGAAGCATAACCGTGCCGGTAAAGGCTTAGGTGTTCAATTATTCCATAGTATAGAAGTTCTAAAAGCTTATGTGGAAGGACCTACGTTCGAAGAACCGGTCGATGGAATTACCCTTATTCAAGAATACATTCAATCTCCTGAAAGCTACATAACCCGTTGCGAGTTTGTAGGAGGAAACTTTGTTTATGCCGTTAAGGTTGATACTTCGGAAGGATTTGAACTTTGCCCAGCGGACGCATGCCAAATTGGCGATTTATTCTGCCCGGTAGGAGAAAAAGTAGAAGAGAAGCCTAAGTTTCAAATCATTGAAGGTTTTGAGGACGAAATTTTAGAAAAATATAAAAAGGTACTTGCTGGTAATAAAATTCAAATTGCTGGAATCGAGTTCATCAAAAATGCTGAAGGTGAAATTTTTACTTACGATATTAATACAAACACGAACTATAATTCTGATGCAGAAGCAAAAGCTGGAAAATACGGAATGCTCGAAGTAGCTTTATTATTAAAGAATACATTAGAAGAAAAATACGCAACAACAGCAACGGCTTAATTTAGAGAAGTAACAAAAATTTCCTTAGAATTACCTGATAATAATGAATGGGATATTGAAAGTCTTCTTGATTTAATTAAAGAAGAAGAAAACCCCATAATGTTAAGCTTATACATTTTTCTGAATTAAATCTAAAAGGAGTATGATCGTCCAATAGGCGGTCATTTTTTATTGCACGAACGGTCAGGATAATTTAATTGGTATATTTAGTCTGTGTGATTTCATCTGAGTCTACATCATTAACGGGCGAAAACTGTGGGATAGGGTATTTAGTTATTTTAAGGTGTAAAAAGCTAAAGGGGAGATTAAAAAATATTGTTAGAATTAAATGTAATTGAAGGACTATTTTTAAATGAATATAAACATTAATATAAAATAAACATTTAGAATTTTAAAAACTGTAACTTTTTAATCATATTAACGTCTCTCTATTAACTAAATGGGAGGAACTAAAATGGGGTCCATAAAAGATCAACAATTTTTCAAGTGGTATGAAGACTATAGCGTATCAATTTTTAAATACATTTACGCTATCGTTCAAGAACCGCAAACTGCAGAGGATTTGATGCAGGAAACGTTTCTTAAGGTATATGAAAAGTATGGAAGCATTAATGATATACATAAGGTGAAAAATTATTTATTTAGATCAGCACATAATACAACGATGGATTTTTTTCGGAAAGAATCAAAGATTAAAAAGTTAGTAAAAGCATTAAAAAAAGAGAATGATAGCCATTTATCAACTGAAAAAATAGTAGAACTTAAAGAAGATGGCAGGATGATATTGAGAGCGTTGAAACGATTAAAGCCGTCTCAACGTGAGGTATTTGTGTTACGAAAAATCAAGAGGTTTTCTATAAAAGAGACTGCCGAAATACTAGAGTGGTCAGAAGCGAAAGTAAAAACAACTCTCCACAGAGCCACTAAAACCATCGGAAAATTCTTATTGATGGAGGATGAAGCTATTGAACTGCCGTCAATCGTTAGACTTTAAGGTTGAAAAGTTGGAAGAAGAAATCATTTGGGTAAATGAAAGAAAAGATATCGTTAAAAACCAATTGCGTGAAAAAATTAATAAAAAATCTAAGGGACGGCGGTCCGTCCTAAATTGGGAATGGCTCAAGGTTTCGACAGCATTAGTCGTCGTAAGTTTAATATGTTTTGTACTTGTCGGAAATATAGGCGATAGGAAAAGTGATGTTAAGGTAGTT
The DNA here is from genome assembly GCF_044762155.1 of Neobacillus sp. NPDC097160. Taxonomy (NCBI): domain Bacteria; kingdom Bacillati; phylum Bacillota; class Bacilli; order Caryophanales; family Bacillaceae; genus Neobacillus; species Neobacillus sp. NPDC097160. The sequence goes on from NZ_JBIWDU010000006.1 coordinate 274,602, forward strand.
CATCAGGCGGATTCTGTTTCATACATTTGGCATAACCTTGAAATTAAGTCAGTATTACCTCCGTCAGATGTAAAATGGGGAGAATTTGAAAACTTTCCTTTTATGATTAAATCTCATAAAAACTTTGGCCTGACGGAATCACAAAAAAGAGCTTCATTTAAAATAATGAGACCAACAATTGATTTGAAAATGCCGTTAGAGGTATCAAGGGGAGTTATCGTTTATCCCCCTTTTCTTACAGCAAAAGAATTCAAAGGTCCAATCACATATTGGGACATCTGGCATAGTGGTGATAAATGGGTTTATGTAAACCAATCTTTAGCTGAAAATAGCAGACAATTGCTTAGTGGAAAAGAGAAGAAAGTTATAGAGGAAATTCAATCTAATGCTAAATTTATTCCATTCAATAACAAGAATGTGATTGCAATACTAACAGATCTTGGAGAATACGGTAAAAGGATTAATATGTATGTAAAAAGTGATAAAGACCAAGTAATTGATTTTGTTATAAGAGGAAATATCAATGAAGAAGAACTCATAAAACTTGCTAAGTCCTATGTTGAAAAGTAAATCAAAAAAGGGAGTTAAGTTATGGAACATATTGCTTTAAAAATTGTCTCAAAGGATTACATTGGCGATGGTGTAAAAACCAGTGCGCTTAATGAAATTACCATTGACTTTACTAAAGGAGAGGTTGTATCCGTTATGGGCTCATCCGGTTCCGGTAAATCTACCTTGCTAAGCATTATCGGCACTTTGGATAAACCAACAAGTGGAGAGGTCTATTTTGATAGCAAACCTATTTCTAAACTAAAATTGGACGATTTAGCAGATATAAGATTCACCAATATAGGTTTCGTTTTTCAACAATTTCACCTGCTGCCTTCTCTAACCGCTTTGGAAAATGTGATGATTCCATTGTTTAATCGGAAAATATCCTTAAATAAAACGGAACGGGCAAAAGAATTGTTAAACCTGGTAGGACTAGGAGATAAACTAAACGCATTCCCATCTCAATTATCTGGCGGCCAGCAGCAGCGTGTCGCGATTGCACGTGCGTTAATCGCTGACCCTGATTGGATTTTAGCGGACGAACCAACAGGGAATTTAGACACTGAGACTGGCAACTCGATATTTTCATTGCTTTTACAATTAAATAAAACGAATAATTGTGGAGTAATTATTGTCACACATGACCCCATTCTCGCGGAAAAAGCCGGAAGAGTAATCGAAATGAAGGACGGTTCTGTCATTAGGGATCGGGAAGGCTTTCCAATATGATTTCCTTTATTTTGAAAAGTTGGCGGCGGCAAAAAGGACGTTTTATTCTCATGATGATCGGTGCTTTATTGATAAGTGGAGGACTTAGTACTTTAATCGGGCTGTCTGAAACCAATAAAGGAACAGTAATCAATTCGCTTCAAAAGAAATGGACTGCCTCCTAGATATTGTCGTGAGACCAAAAGGAACAAAAAGTATGACGGAGAAAGATTCTCTCTTTGATCCCAATTACTTAAGCGGTATATCAGGTGGAATATCGTTAGAAGACTATGAAAAAATCAAAAGCATCTCAGATATCGATATAGCTGCTCCTTTTAGTATGATTGGTTTTACAGGTTACGCAGTCAATTTTAAAAAAGTTGATACTAAGGAACCGGGCATATATCGTCTAACAAATACCACGACTGACTATAATGGTCTTGATCCTTCTTCGAAGACCGATGTGTACTACTTTTCGAGAGGAATGTATGATTTACCTAGCCCAGAGATTACTAGGAAATATGGAATTTCAGGTATTGACAATAATCTCTCTAGTTATACAGATGTTCTTTTAGCTGCCGTCGATCCAGTACAAGAAGCCAAACTTGTTGGTCTGGATAAAGCAATGCTACCTGTTGATGGGAAAAAACAATATTTTTCAAACGATAATTTAATACAATCAAATAATTTAAGTGAGTTTGGGATAAATGCAAAGGAAACAACCTTTCCAGTTATCCTAAGTAACCGTTCGTTCTTAAACCAAACATTTAATTTTAAAATAGAAAAATTGGATATTCCTTATGAAGATCTAAAAACTAGGCAACAATCATTAGACGTTATTGAAAGAAATGGCGGAGAAAAATATTTAAACGCGCTGCCTACCATTGATACAAAAACATTTACTTATGATTCTGTAGAAGCTCATAAATTATTATTAGCGAAGCTATCAGGACTAGATCCTGAAACAGGAAAAAGGGAATCAAATAATAGTAGTACGAATGTCGATCTGCAAGGTTTTCTTCGCGAAAAAACAGGTTCACTGAGCTACCAGTCAATTGAAAATCCGTTTCCAGAAAGATGGAATGATTCATTCCAAGTAGTTCCTTACGAAGGTGAATCTGCTGTTAATGAGAACCGCACCTATCGTAAGCCGCAATTGACAGACACAAGTTTGCGTAACAATCCAAGATTGAGTCCATACTTTGTCGGTTTTTATGATCCAAAAAAATTAACGATTTCAAAGGATCCAGAAAACGAGCTACCGATGGAAACCTATAAAACTCCTTCGGCCAAATTGGTTCTAAATAATGACGGACAACCTGTGAACCCACCAAAGGAAATGAATCCTACTTCTAATATTTACGGTTATATGATTCAAGCCCCGACCATGTTGACGACGATAGCAGCGGCACAACAAATTTTGGGAGATAAACCCATCTCTGCCATCCGAATAAAGGTAAAAAATGTTACGTCATTGGGTGAGGAAAGTCAGAAAAGACTACAATCAGTTGCGAAAGAAATTGAGCAACAAACAGGTCATGAGACAGACATTACATTAGGGTCTTCCCTCCAGCCATTATTAATAAATATCCCGAAAGTAAGAAATCATGAGGCACTTGGTTGGATTGAACAACCTTGGATAAAAATTGGTGCAGCAATCGGTATTTTCAAAGAAACAAAGCTTGGATACTCGGGAATCATTATTTGTACGATTCTTGTGGCGATGATTTATGTTTTTTCAACTAGTTTAGTTTCTTTTCTAACAAGAAAACAGGAATTCGCGGTACTTCTTGCTATAGGTTGGAAACCAAGGCAATTAAAGAATCTCTTAATGATGGAGTCATTATTAATAGGTGTAATGGTAACGGCTGTAACATTACTAGTTCAATTAGGGTTTAGTTTCAAAAATTCAGCTTCTTTATCCATTTCGCAAGCACTTTTGATTACGATCTTTGTATTGTTAATCTATATCATTGGTCCTATAGGTCCTACTCGTTTAATAAATAAAATTAATCCGTCGCAGGTAATGAGAACAGGAGAAATAAGTGTATTAGGGAAAAGAGCTTTAAGGACGCAAGGGTTACTGTCAATGGTTTTCAATACGGTTATTGGCAGGCTGAACCGAAATTTAGTTTCAATCATTGCCATAGCTTTGCCTATGGCATTGTTAATTCTGTTCATATTCGTTTCTTTTCGTTTAAAAGGTGTGTTATATACATCTTGGTTAGGTCAATATGTATCTATGGAAGTCGGAACTCCACATTATATTGCAGTTGCCATTTCATTAATTATTTCCATATTAACTACTTCAGAAATTTTATGGCAAAACATAAAAGTAAGAAGTAACGAAATTTCATTATTAAAAGCATTAGGGTGGAAAAATAAACATATTCGTTTAATGGTGTTGGTTGAAGGAGCGATTATTGGATTCTTAGGTGGAGTTTTAGGGGGCCTAATTTCACTGGGCTTTATGTATTTTATGTACGGACCAATTCCATTCAATGAAATGTGGTTACCACTTATCACTTGTCTTAGTCCAATACTTGTTGGAATAGTTGCAGGATGGCTTCCTTCTAGAATGGCTATGAAAGTGGAACCTATTGAAGGGATGAAAGGTTTTGGACGGTAAAGTTGAATCTCCCTTAAAATAATTAAGTTTTTGAGTAGGTTGAATAACCATCAGATATATACTTTTAGGTATTGCGGGTTACTGACTATGAAAAATACCCACCCCTGTCTCTAGAATCAGAAGGATTCTAGAGACAGGGGAAGTGGTATTTATCATATGTTAACTTATAAGTAGGGATTACGGTTAGGAGGTTTAAAAAGTGAAAAATAAAACTCGAACAATTATTACACTTGTAGGTAGTTTGCTTATTTTTGCTGTTGGTATGTTTAGAATACTTACTGAATCACTTTCTTCAACACCTTTGTTTGTAGCATATGTTTTCGCAATTACTGGGTTTATCGGAGTTATTGCAAACGGAGTAATACTAAGAAAGTTACAATCTAATTAAACAAACCAGAAGTGCGATTCCTAAAATGAATCGCTTTTTTCATCTTCAACTATCCTGAAAATAAAAACTGCAGTGGGGGATTTTAGGCAATACGAAACTAGACCCATTAAAATTCGTTAAAAAAAAGATCTGGGCTCTTAATTTACAAAATATGTTGTCCTTCATTAGGCTATAGCTTCAACCGTTACTTTACAACCTAGGATCTCTAG